>SVFL01000025.1 GCA_015056885.1 Lachnospiraceae bacterium | reverse complement strand
GTAAGAAATGTATCTTTGTTGTCTCATGACGGAGAAGTGACTTACTAAAGAACCGATATAATGTATGCAAGTATTATGTGTGAGAAAAGGAAGTATGCCGACAGGTGTGGCGGGTGCTTCTTTTTTGTGTGGAGCAAGAAGAACTTATTTGAATTTTTGTTGCCTGTATTGTTAAAATATGGGATAATATACCATATATTGTCATATAGGAAGGAAAGAATAAAGTGGGCAAAAGAGATGGGGTTATTGAGAAATTTAAAGAAGATGTCGGACGCATGGACGGTCGTACTCTGTTTGTGTGTGGATTGTTTTTTGCTGTTGTCACATGGGGGATGTGCATTGTAAATATAATTGTTCAGTGTTATAGTATGGCTCTGATTTCGGGTGGCGCCGGAATTTGGATTTCCATATGTACACTTCTTTTTGCGTTTAGCAAGAATAAGAAGATACAAATGTTGGGAATCGTAGCGACTGCGTATTTGCTAATGATGTATTTTCTGGTAACCGGTGGCGTGGATGGTTTCAGTATTGTATGGTTGTTGCTCATCCCTCCTGCGGCCACATATTTCTTGGGTTTATACTACGGTGGTGGTATTGGTGTTATATTAGGAATTTCTATAGCGGCATATATGTGGACTCCCTTGCATGAACTGGGGTATGCGTATTCGGATACCTATTTGTTGAGATTTCCCATTGTGTATTTCTTCGATTTGCTGTTATGTATGGTAATTCAGTATCATGTATTTGGCTATAGACAGCGCCAGGAAGAGCTTATCGCAAATGCGGAGCATGCCAACCGGACAAAGAGCGACTTTCTTGCCAATATGAGCCATGAGATTCGTACTCCTATGAATGCGATTATTGGTATGTGTGAATTGATTTTGCGTGAGCACGATATCAGTGAAGGGGTGCGTGATAATTGCTTTAATATTCAAAGTTCCAGCCGAAGCCTTTTGGCAATTATAAATGATATTCTGGATTTCTCCAAAATAGAATCCGGTAAGATGGAGATTATAGAAGCGGAGTTTAATATTGCTTCTACGCTCAATGATATCATTAATATGACTATGAACCGAAAGGGCGACAAAAAGATTGAGGTTTTGGTTCATGCAGATCCCAATATTCCCTGCGGGTTGGTAGGCGATGAAACAAGAATCCGCCAGATTATTATTAATCTGATGACTAATGCAGTCAAATTTACCAACACAGGTGCAATTATGCTGAGATTGTCTTTTTCAAAGCAGGCATACGGCATTAATCTGAAGGTTGAAGTGGAGGATTCGGGAATCGGTATTACGGAAGAAAATCTGGAGAAACTTTTTGAAAGTTTTCAACAGGTGGATACCCGTAAGAATCGTTCTATTGAGGGAACCGGACTGGGCCTCGCTATTTCGAAGAGAATGATTAGGGCAATGGGGGGATTTATTAATGTATCCAGTGTGTACGGGAAAGGCTCAACGTTTAGTTTTGTTATCCCCCTTAAGGTAAGTGATGCAAGACCGTTCATTAGCGTTAAAAACGTTGATAAGGTAAAAGTTGTAGCTTATATCGAGCTGGATAAATTTGAGGAGAAAACCGTTTCTGAAAAATATAGAGAGATTATGCAACAAATCAGCAATCAGTTGAATGTTAATTTTGTCTATACAAATTCTTTGGAACGTTTGCAGGAGATAATCGCAGCAGGAGATGTGACCCATTGCTTTATCGGTAAAGAAGAATATCTTGAAAGTAAGCAATATTTCAAGGAAATATCTTCGAAGCTGGCTGTGATTTTGGTTCAGGATGTAATGGGGGCTGTGGAGGTTCCGGCAGGAATTAAATGTCTTTACAAGCCTTTTTATACTTTGTCAGCGGCATTGGCTATCAACAATGAAAAGCTTGCATATCATTCCAATGGTCACAGGAATAATTCTATCAGTTTTTCTGCGCCCAAGGCCAGGGTTTTGATAGTGGATGACAATCCCATTAACTTAAAGGTTGCTGTAGGACTTATGCAGCCCTATCATATGCAGATTATGACAGCTGACAGCGGTAAAGCGGCTATATCCATGCTGCGGTCAAAGGATATTGACTTGGTATTTATGGACCATATGATGCCGGAGATGGATGGTGTGGAGGCTACCGGAATTATCCGTAAGGGCGAGGATGAATATTACAGGAAACTTCCGATTATTGCTTTAACTGCGAATGCTGTAAATGGCGTGAGGGAGAAATTTCTGGCATTAGGTTTTAACGATTTTGTTGCGAAACCTATTGAGCTTTCTACTTTGGACAGAACACTTAAGACATGGTTGCCTGACGATTGTATTATGCCGCCGGTATCTGTGGATGGCAAGGCAAATGCGGCTGTGCGCAAAGAACCGATTGTGGATGGTGAATTGATTTCTGTTTCAACAGGATTGCATTATACAGGCGGTAGTGAAGAGGCGTATTATGAAATCCTGGAGATGTATATCCGTAAGGGTTGGGAGAAACGTAAACTAATCAATCAGTTGTACAGTAGCAAGGACTGGAAAAATTATATTATTGAGGTGCATGCCCTCAAGAGTTCCTCCATGAGTGTAGGGGCGTCTGAATTGTCGGAATTGGCTAAAAAGCTGGAGCTTGCCGGTAAGGCGGGAGATTATGGTACCATCGAAAAGCACAATGAGGAACTTTCTGATTTGTATGGTAGAGTGTTAAATGACGGAATGAAACTTTTGCCGGAAAAAGAGCCTGCACCGGCGGTGCCTGAGGTACAGGAAGAAATTGAAACCAAGCCGATTAGTGAAGGATTGCTCAAGGAATATATCACTAAAATACAAGAAAAATGCTCTGATTTTGATGGTGACGAGGTTGCGCGTCTGGCAGAAGAAGCAGTGCACTATTCTTATGAAGGAAAAGATTTAAAGCCTTACATGGAGAAAATTGCTGCATATGCTCTTGATTTTGAGTATGACAGCGCAACGGAATGGGTGCAGAATATGTTGCAGGAATTGGGTGTTGGAAAGGAGTAGGGCGATATGGATAAAAGAAAAATATGCATTACTACAGACTGTGCCTGCGATTTGCCTGCTGACATTTTGAAAAGATATGATATAGATTTGATGTATTTCTATATTGAGACAGATACCGGAAGATTCCGGGATGTGGATGAAATCACAGCTCAGAATGTTTTTGAATATGTGGAGAGCGGTGGAAGGCGTGCAGTATCCAAAGCACCGTTGGTAGAGGATTTTCGAGACTTTTTTAACCAGAAACTAAGAAATTGTGATGAAATTATACATATTGCAATCAGCTCCCGAATCAGCATGTGTGTAAGAAATTCTACCAGTGCAGCAGGGCAACTTGGTGCTGCAGCTAATCGCATACATATTTTCGATTCCGGCCATTTGTCTACTGGAATTGGTCTTTTGGTAATGCATGCGGCGGAAATGGCAGAAATGGGCTATGGCGTCGAGGAAATACTGGCTTCGTTGGAACGGATGAGGGAGAAGGTTTCCACAACATTTATAGCCAAAAATGCAGACTATTTGTATCGTAATGAAAAGGTTAGTAAGACGGTGAAAGAGCTTTGCAGCAAATTTAGCATTCATCCGGTGTTGGAGATGAAAAACGGATATCTCAAAATGAAAACGATTCAAATAGGGGACTACGAAAAGTGTGCCTTGAGATATGTTCGCAAGACGTTAAAGAATACACAGGCTATAGATGCAGGCAGAGTGTTTATTACACACGCAGGTTGCACTGTAAATGATATTAAGATGATAAGACGCGAGGTAGATAAGCTGATGGCGTTTGATTCGGTTATGGTTTCGAATGCTTCGGCCACTATTTCCGGTAACAGCGGTCCCAGAACCTTTGGGGTCTTGTTCGTCAAGAAGTAGGAGGATGAGTAAATGAAACACATTTTGATTGTCGATGATAATAAAACCAATCTTGTTTCTGCTAAAAATGCGTTGGCGGACAATTATAAGGTAACTGCTGTAACTTCCGGTGAGCAGGCATTGAAATTTTTGGACAAAAATGTTCCTGATTTGATTCTTTTGGATATTAATATGCCGGAGATGGATGGTTTTGAAGTGTTAGAGCGTATCAAAAATATTCCGGAATGTAATCATTTGCCTGTTATTTTTCTGACTGCTGACAGTGATTCGGAAACAGAGAGCAGGTGTCTTGAGAGTGGTGCCCTGGACTTTATTGTGAAGCCTTTTGTGCCTGCAGTTATGCTTTCTCGAATCGGTCGTATTTTGGAATTGGAAGAACTTCGAAAGGGGCTTGTCAATCGTTTGGATGAGAAGATAAAAGAAGTCTCCGACATTAAGAGTAAGTCTTTGCAGGATGCATTGACCGGTCTGTGGAATCGTGCTTATACGGAAGATGCGGTGGGTACCATGCTCAGAACCGGTGTGAAGGGCTCGCTGTTCATGATGGATATGGACAATTTCAAGGCCATAAATGACAATTATGGACATATTGCAGGAGACCACATACTGAAAATGTTTGCGGAAACCTTGCAAAAGTATGCTTCGGAGAATGATGTGGTTTGCCGTATTGGCGGAGACGAATTTATGACCTTTGTGGTGGGGGACAAGTCCAAGGAAGAATTGGGAAGTCATGCAATGAATATTATTAAGGATATGGCTGTACATTTGGAAGAGAGTAAGTTTGAGACGAATTCGTCCGTATCAGTAGGTATTGCTCAGTTTCCTGAGGATGGTAATGACTTTGCTTCCCTGTACAATTCAGCGGACAAGGCCCTGTATTATGTTAAGCAGAACGGTAAAAACTCCTATCACTTTTTCAGCGACCAGAGTGCAAAGGAGAGTGAGCGTGCCGGTAAGACCATGGATTTGAATTATCTGCGGGATATCATGCATAGAAGTGATGCGGGTAAGGGATCTTACATATTGGATTTTGACAGCTTCCATCATGTGTATAATTTTATTCGCAGAACCGTGGAACGCAGTAACCGTAATGTACAAACCATTTTGTTTACTTTAAACTCAGAAAGTTTCAGAGAAGATCCCAATGAGATTGAGAAAGCAATGGAACTTTTGGAAAGTGCCGTGTTTGCATCTCTTCGAAGAGTGGATGTCTCGGCAAGATATTCCAGTCGCCAGATGGTGGTAATTCTGGTGGATGCCAATGATGAAAATGGCAGTGTTGTGGCGGACCGTATTTTGGGGTATTTTAGTCGTTTGTATTCGGGTGAGCTTCGGTTCAGTTATGATATTGTAAGGATGGAAGGCAAGTAAAATGTCAAAAATGCAGGCTGTGTCCTGCATTTTTTGATGTTCAAAGAGGATTTTGAAGCTGATATAAGTATATATTATGAAATATATAATAAAATAATATAGATTAATATCTTGTTTTGATTCGAGTGCAGGTGTATAATAAACATGTTTGATAAATTTGTTGTTGACAGGACTGTACCTAAGAGGCATGTACCTGTAGAATGGAGAGAAAATGGAGAGATTAGTAGGAACCGTTTCAAGAGGTATTCGTGGCCCCATCATTCGTGAGGGAGATAATTTGGTAGATATTACAGTAAATAGTGTTCTGGCAGCGGCAGAGAGCGAAGGCTTTGAGCTTCGTGACAGAGATGTAGTAGCGCTTACTGAGTCTATCGTGGCACGTGCACAGGGCAACTATGTAACTGTGCAGGATATTGCAGCTGATGTAAAGGCTAAACTTGGCGGAGAGACTGTTGGCGTTATTTTCCCCATCCTTTCCCGTAACCGTTTTGCAATCAACCTGAAGGGTATTGCAATGGGTTGCAAGAAGGTTGTTCTGATGCTTAGCTATCCCAGCGATGAGGTTGGTAATGCATTGCTTACCTGGGATCAGTTGGATGAGGCAGGTATCAACCCTTACAGCGATGTTCTGACTCTTGCAAAATATAGAGAGTTGTTTGGTGAGA
Organism: Lachnospiraceae bacterium; assembly: GCA_015056885.1. Lineage (GTDB taxonomy): Bacteria > Bacillota > Clostridia > Lachnospirales > Lachnospiraceae > Acetatifactor. The sequence continues at coordinate 32,354 of SVFL01000025.1, read as the reverse complement.
ATAAGCATGAGTTTACCGGTGTTGATTATGTTCAGTACTATTCTGATATCATCACCGAGGCAGGTGCAGAGGTTGAGGTAATCTTTGCAAACAGAGCCCAGACGATTCTTGATTATACGGATTGTGTTATCAACTGTGACATTCATACCAGAGTACGTACCAAGCGTCTTCTGAAGGAGGCCGGCGCTAAGGTAGTGTGCGGATTGGATGATATTATGACTGCCTCCGTCAATGGTAGTGGCTTCAATGCAAAGTATGGTTTGCTTGGTTCCAACAAGGCGACTGAGGATAAGATTAAGCTTTTCCCTCAGGAGTGCAAGCAGCTTGTTTTGGATATTCAGGCATCTCTGCTTGAGAAGACCGGCAAGCATGTTGAGGTTATGGTTTATGGAGACGGTGCGTTCAAGGATCCCCAGGGTAAGATTTGGGAGCTGGCTGACCCCGTAGTATCTCCCGCATTTACCGATGGTTTGATTGGTACTCCCAATGAGTTGAAACTGAAGTATCTTGCAGATAACGATTTTGCGAACCTTAGCGGTGCTGAACTTAAGGAAGCAATTGCTAACAGCATCAAGACCAAGCAGGACAATCTGGTAGGTAATATGGCTTCCCAGGGAACTACCCCCAGACAGTTGACCGATTTGATTGGCTCTCTGTGTGATTTGACTTCCGGTTCCGGTGACAAGGGTACTCCTATCATTTTGATTCAGGGTTACTTCGATAACTTCACCACCAACTAATAAATAAGCAATATAAGAATGATAAGGCTGTCGCCTTGGCTATGTAGCTGAGCGGCGGCCTTTTTGTGACGTTATCTTGAGATATGTGGGATTTATGGCATAATCATTATATATTTAGCATTGAGGATGGTACATTGCAAATAAAATTTGCTTGCAGTTTTGGGGAGGGACAAATGTGGGCGTATTAAAGAAGGGACGAAGAACGATTACCTATAAAGATCGAAAATACATTTGGTGGGTAGAGCCATATGAGGATGACTGCGACAATAATGACAAAATGAAATAATTTTTAAAAAGGCCTTGACATATTATCAAAAAGATAATATCATAAATGCAACAAGACATATTATCAAAAAGATAATAACAAACAAAAGGTTGTAAAAGGGAGGACACAGATATGAAGAAGACATTGATTGTAGTAGATATGCAGAAGGATTTTATCGACGGAGCATTGGGCACCAAGGAAGCAGTTGCCATTGTTGAGAATGTGAAGAAGAAAATTACAGAGTATCAGGCGGCAGGCAATGAGATTATTTTCACTAGAGATACCCATCAGGCAGATTACCTGAATACCAATGAAGGCAAGCATCTTCCTGTGGAGCATTGTATCGAAGGTACCGATGGTTGGAAGATTGCCGAGGGGCTTGAGGTTTCCGGAGCGATTTATATTAACAAGCCGACCTTTGGTTATTTGAACTGGGCTGATTACAAGCTGGAAGAGGTGGAGATGGTTGGTCTTTGTACCGACATCTGCGTAGTATCCAATGCATTGATTATCAAGGCGAATTTCCCTGAGATTAAGGTGACTGTGGATGCAAGCTGTTGTGCAGGTGTTACGCCTGAGAGCCACAATGCGGCGCTGACCACCATGAAGATGTGTCAGGTTGAGGTAATTGGTGAGTAGTTTGAAATTGCATGGTTAATAGTATGCGAAGGTAGGAGAGATTGCTGTGATTAAGTTAAATGGAAAACAGGTTGAAATAAAACATTTTCCGGATGGGACATTATTGATGAAGGAAGATGTGCCGGAGCAAACGGCTGTAGTTACATGGCTGTATGAGAATAACGAGGAATTTCTGGCGCTGGTATTTTTGACAAGGCATTTACAGTCTAAAGGCATACAATCGATAGAATTACAGCTTCCCTATATACCCAATGCAAGACAGGACAGAGTGAAGGCACCGGAGGATATTTTTACTTTAAAGTATTTTGCTGAGATGATTAATTCTCTGAACTTTACAAGGGTTACAGTACTGGACCCGCACTCCTATGTCAGCGAAGCATTGATTGACCACATCAACATACAGACACCCAAAGCATATGTAGAAAAGGTTGTGCAGCAAATAACCGGTGACGCACAGGAGAAGGTAATACTTTTCTATCCGGATGAAGGTGCTATGAAACGTTACTCAGCCATGTTTGACAGACCTTATGTGTTTGGTATGAAGAAACGGAACTGGACCAACGGACAGATTCAGGGGCTTGAAGTATTAGGTCAGACGGAATTGGTGCAGGGAAGTAAGGTTTTGATTGTGGATGATATTTGCAGTAAGGGTGGAACTTTTTACTATAGTGCAAAAGCTTTGAAGGAACTTGGGGCATCTGAGGTTTACCTGTATATTTCCCACTGTGAAAACAGTATTCTGGAGGGTGAGCTGATTCAGAGCGAGCTGGTGGAGCGTGTGTACACCACCAACAGTATCTTTACACAAAATCACGAGAAGATAGAGGTGCTTGATTATGAATAGAACAAATCCTATGTTGTTGATTGATTTTTATAAGGCAGTGCATGCAGAAATGCTGCCTAAGGATATCAATAAATCTGTATCTTATTTTACTCCCAGAATGAGTCGTGTGGAGCGCTGGGACAATGTGGTCATGTTTGGCCTGCAGGGCTTTATCAAGACGTATTTGATTGATTATTTTAACGAGGAGTTTTTTGGCAAACCTTTTGATGAAGTAATCGGAGAGTATAAGCGTATCATGGATGCAACTCTGGGGGAGGCAGCTTACAAAATTGACAAAATAGAAAAACTGCATAAGCTGGGCTATCTTCCCATCGAAATTATTGCATTGCCGGAAGGGACCATGGTGCCTATGCATGTGCCAATGTTCGGTATCACCAATACCCATCCGGAGTTTGCATGGTTGCCTCAGTCTTTGGAAAGCCTGATTTCTGCGGAGAGCTGGCATCCTATGATTGCGGCTACTGTGGGTTATACTTACCGTCAAATTGTCAATAAATATTATGATAAAACCTGTGATGACAGTATTGCTCGTGCAAGAGCATTGGGGGCATTTGACTTCCGTGGAGAGGAGTGTCTGGAGTCTGCGGTGAAAGCCGGTGCAGGTTGGTGTTTATCCTTCTTAAATACCGCTACGGTTCCCACTATTCCTTATCTGGAACAGATGTATAACTGTGACTGTACCAAGGAGCCTGTGGCCTTTGGTAGCCCCAGCACGGAACATTCTGTAATGTGTAGTAACTATGCCATGGACGGTGACGAGGTGACATTGCTTAGACGTCTTCTTACAGAGATTTATCCTAACACAAGCTTTAGTGCAGTGCTGGATTCTTATGACTACTGGAATATTATTGATAATGTGCTTCCTCAGATTAAGGATGAAATTTTGGCACATAATGGTTGTATGCTCATGCGTGGTGATTCCGGCGAATGTGTGGATGTGGTGACACAGACGGTATTTAAGCTTTGGGAGCACTTTGGCGGTACGATAAACAGTAAGGGGTACAAGGTACTTGACTCTCATGTAAAAGCCATTTACGGTGATTCCATCACAATCCAGAGATGTGAGGAGATTTACCGCATTCTGGAGGAAAACGGATTTGCATGTTCCAATGTGGCGCTGGGTGTAGGTTCCTTCTCTATGCAGTGCATCGAGGAGAACGGCGAGTTGAAACCCTTCACCAGAGATACCTTTAGCTCATGTATCAAGGCTACCTACTGTGAGATTGACAACAAGCCCTATCCTATTTTTAAAAATCCCAAGGATGGCGGTTTCAAGAAGTCCCAGAAGGGATGCTGTGTGGTGTATGAGAATGCGGAGGGTGTACTTGTATATCAGGATGAATTTGATTGGATGAGCGCTTGTGAGAATGAGAAAAATCTGTTGCAGCCTGTATTTAAAGATGGTGTGTTGATGAAGGAGCAGAGCCTGCAGGAAATTCGTGCAAGACTTCATGAGGGTAAATTCTAGATGGGATGAGTGCATTTGAGGAAGCGGTTTAACGGATGTATGAATAACCGGTAGTAAAATTAAATTAAATTTAGTTGAAAAGAGGAATGCATATGTATCAGTTTGATGTAAAAGATACCACTGCAAAATGTGTACAGTGGATTAGAGATTGGTTTGAGGAGAACGGAAAAGGATGCAACGCGGTGTTGGGGATTTCCGGCGGTAAAGACAGTTCTGTTGTGGCAGCCCTTTGTGTGGAGGCTTTAGGTAAAGATCATGTAATCGGCGTGCTTATGCCTTGCGGCGAACAGGCAGATATTGATATGGCAAGAAAGCTTGTGAATCATTTGGGAATCAAGAATTATGAAATCAATATCAAAAGTGCGGTAGATGGTATTGTCAATGAGATGGAGGGCTTGGGAGATTTGGAAATCACCAAACAGACCAGAACCAATCTGCCCGCAAGAATCCGTATGTCTACTGTTTATGCAGTGAGTCAGAGCATGAACGGACGTGTTGCAAACACTTGTAATCTTTCCGAGGACTGGGTGGGATATTCTACCAGATATGGTGACAGTGCCGGAGATTTCAGCCCCCTGTCTCACCTGACTGTTACAGAGGTAAAAGCTATTGGAAGAGAGCTGGGCTTGCCTGCTGATTTGGTGGATAAGGTGCCCATCGACGGCCTCAGTGGCAAGAGTGATGAGGAGAATCTGGGCTTCACTTATGCGATGCTGGACCGTTATATCAGAGAGGGCGTCTGTGAGGATGAGGTGGCCAAAGCGCGAATCGATGATTTGCACAAGCGTAATTTGTTCAAACTGGAGCTGATGCCCAGTTTCCAGCCAGGATTGTACAGATGTGACACCGATTGCAACAAATAAAATTTGTCGGAGAGTGAGAGATGAATAAGTATCACTTAAGTGGGGAAGATAAGCAATTTCTGGCACAATATCATGTGGAGCGTTATGAACGGCCGTCCGTGGCGACGGATATGGCTATATTTTCCATTATGGAGGAGGGGGAGCAGGATAATTTTCGAAAGCTCCCTCCGAAGGCGTTAAAACTTTTGCTAATTCAACGATCGAGCTGTCCTTTTAAGAACAAGTGGGCACTGCCGGGGGGATTTTGTAAATCAAACGAGGATGTTTATAACACAGCCAGACGAGAGCTTTATGAAGAAACCGGGATACAGAATGCATATCTGAATCTGGCCGGGATTTATGGAGAGGTAGGACGAGATCCCAGAGGTTGGATTATTTCTCATACCTTTTTGGCGTTGGTGGACGGAGAGCGTTGCAGATTGCAGGCAGATACCGATGCAAAGGCGGCACAATGGTTTGCGTTGCGTGTGGAAGCAAAAGAACATAAGCGACATACGGATGAGAATGCAGCTTATATAGAAACAGATTATGAGTTGCATTTGGAGAACGAGAAGTCAGGTGTGAAGCTTTATGCCAAAGTGCGGGAGTACAAGCAATTTGCAGAGTATCATGAGACTGTAACATACGAAATTATGGAGTGTGAAGGTTTGGCCTTTGACCATGCCAAAATCATTCTGCAAACATTATTGGGATTGCGCAAAAATGCCCGGAATGAGATTCAGATAGTGTTCGATCTGATGCCGGAATTTTTTACGTTGACGCAGCTTCAGAATGCGTTCGAGCTGGTTCTGGGACAGAATCTTCTGGCTGCTAATTTCCGCCGGAAGATTAATGATTATGTAATCGAGACAGAGCAGATTATTGAGGGTGCAGGGCATCGCCCGGCCAAGCTGTTTAAGCGGAATGTGGAGGCATTTTACAGGTAAGTTTATGCAGTTGTGCGGAGAATTTTGGATTAACAGAGGGATACCACTGCTGGTTGCCAGATATAGAGAACTTGTAAAATTGGGAGGTAACATGTATTTGATTAAGACAGTCAGAGGAGATATAACAAAACCCTTGGGTGTTCAGGCAATTGTGAATGCTGCAAATAGCTCGCTGCTTGGCGGTGGTGGTGTGGATGGAGCCATACATAGAGCAGCAGGGCCGGAACTTTTGTTTGAGTGTCGTTTGCTCGGAGGCTGTAAGACCGGTCAGGCAAAGATTACGAAGGCATACAATTTGCCCTGTGATTATGTAATTCATACGGTAGGTCCGGTATGGAACGGTGGAAATAAGAACGAAGAAGAACTGCTTGCCGGTTGCTATTATAATTCCATGCAGGTTGCAGTGGATAACGGAATAAGAACAATTGCGTTTCCTTCCATTTCGACCGGAATATATCATTTCCCGGTTGAATTGGCGGCAAAGATTGCAGTAAGCACAGTTGTAAGATTCTTGAGTGATAATGGGGATAAGTTTGATTTGGTGGAATGGGTATTGTTTGACGAAAACACCGAAAAGGTCTATGAAAGAGAAGTAGACAGGCACATCGCACAGAATTTATGACACTTTACTCTAGTCACGCAAAAAAGTGCTTGACAGAAAGGGAGGTATTCATAGTATAATACATGAGTGTAGCGCAGAGAATGAATGCTACATAAAGATTGGAGACAAGATTGTAGAACAATAGTTTCTGCATCAGAGTCTTACAAGCATTATTACGGACCACTCCCACGGGAGTCGAGGCCATACGGACAGCCGGGTCCACTGCCGATTGGCGACTTGTCGCCGAATTATTGATTGAGTTAAAAGCTCAGTTTCTATAAGTTGGTTACTTCATAACCGAAATGCGTATATTACGCAGACTTGTGAAATGGTCAATAAAGAGTAGTAAAAGTATTATTGCTATATAGACTCTAAGTGCCTATATCCAATCTGATATTTATAGCAGGAGCGCTATATTGTGCTGTCTGTTTAGATTATTTTGATATGATTGATTGGATTTTGAACGCAAGTTGTGTAATAGCAGCTTGCGTTTTTTGCGTGGAAGGCATAAGTCAAGGGGGATCTTTTATGCCCATTTGGCGACAGTTGATCAGTAAGGTGAATTAGCAAACTCCGACTTGTGATACATATTCATGTTAGCGGTTGGGGTGACAGGGCTTGAAATGAAGTCAAAACTCCGACCTATGAGTGGAATACAAGTTTTAGGTAGGGGCGGAACTGCCTTGCAAGAGGAATCAATCCCCACTTTATAAGAGAAAATGAGCCAGAGGTAGGGGCAGAACTGCCTTGTAAGAGGAACAAACTCCGACTTAAGAAGAGGGAAAAGGCCACAGGTAGGGGGAGGGATGAGTTGCAAGAGGGAAAAGCCCCTACCTGAGAAGAGGAAAAGAGTTATAGGTCGGAGAGCGTTGTATAATAAGCGGAAAACAACTTCAACCATAAAAGATTTATATACAGTGAGGTGCAACATGGAAGAGAGAATTTTAGACCAAACAAAAGCCCCTATTTATGAGGCATTACAGAGATTTCGTCAGATGCGGGTAGTACCCTTTGATGTGCCGGGACACAAGCACGGCAAGGGTAACCCGGAGCTTGCAGAGTTTCTTGGAGAGAAGTGTGTCAGTATAGATGTAAATAGTATGAAGCCTTTGGATAATCTTTGCCACCCGACATCTGTGATTCATGAGGCGGAGATGCTTGCGGCAGATGCCTTTGGGGCAGCACATGCCTTTCTTATGGTAGGAGGAACCACCAGCTCTGTGCAGAGTATGGTGCTGTCTACCTGTAAGCGTGGGGATAAAATCATTTTGCCCAGAAATGTGCATCGCAGTGTGATTAACGCGTTGGTGCTGTGTGGTGCTATTCCGGTGTATGTGAATCCGGAGGTGGATACACGACTTGGTATTTCTCTTGGCATGCAACGGGAACAGGTTGCCAAAGCCATTGCGGAGAATCCTGATGCAGTGGCAGTGCTGGTGAATAATCCCACCTACTATGGTATTTGTAGCGATATTCGTTCCATTGTAAAAATGGCTCACGACGCAGGGATGTATTGTCTGGCGGATGAGGCCCACGGAACCCATTTTTACTTTGGGGACAACATGCCTGTAACTGCAATGGCAGCAGGTGCGGATATGGCTGCAGTGTCCATGCACAAGAGTGGTGGTAGCCTGACCCAGTCCAGCCTTCTTCTGATTGGTCCCAATATGAATGAGGGACATGTGCGCCAGATTATTAATTTGACCCAGACCACTTCGGGAAGCTACTTACTGATGTCCAGCCTGGATATCAGCAGAAGAAATCTTGCACAGAGAGGCAAGGAGGTTTTTGCCAAGGTCATCGGCATGGCAGATTACGCCCGGGAAGAAATTAATGCCATCGGCGGATACTATGCATTTGGCAGAGAGTTGATAAACGGCAATTCCATTTTTGATTTTGACCCCACTAAGCTCAGCGTTCATACCAGAGATATTGGTCTTGCGGGAATTGAAGTATATGATATTTTGCGTGACGAGTATGACATTCAAATTGAGTTTGGAGACATTGGAAATATTCTGGCGTATCTGTCCATCGGTGACAGACCTCAGGAGCTGGAGCGTCTGGTGAGTGCGTTGGCAGAGATTCGCCGGAGATTTCAGAAGGACAGCAATGGTCTGCTCAGTCAGGAGTATTTGGACCCTGAGGTGGTAACCAGTCCTCAGGAGGCGTTTTACGCCAAGAAGAGAAGTGTGCCCTTGCGTGATAGTGAGGGGCTTGTGTGTAGTGAATTTGTCATGTGTTATCCTCCCGGAATCCCTATTTTGGCGCCGGGTGAACGTATTACCAAAGAGATTCTTGATTATATCGAATATGCCAAGATAAAGGGATGTTCCATGACCGGTCCGGAGGACCCTCAAATCGAGAACATTAATGTCTTGGAGTAAGGAGGAAGATCCGTGGAATTGTGGTTTAGTGAGTACCATGCTCCTGATGTGAAACACAGCATCCGGGTGAACAGACATCTGTATTCCCAGAAAAGTGATTATCAGCAGATTGACATTTTAGAGACCCCTGAGTTTGGAAAGGTGCTGGCTTTGGATGGAAATGTCATGCTGACGGAGCGAGATGAATTTATATATGACGAAATGATTACCCATGTGCCTATGTCCGTTCATCCTAACGTGCAGGATGTTCTGGTGATTGGTGCCGGGGACGGCGGTGTAGTAAAAGAACTTGCCCGCTATGAAAATATCAAGCGCATTGATTTGGTGGAAATGGACCCTCAGGTTGTGGAGGCCTGTCGCGCTTATCTGCCGGAAAATGCAAGCCGACTGGATGACAGACGAGTGCATATTTATTATGACAATGCTCTTCGTTTTATCCGCAGGAGCAAGGAAGAATATGATTTGATTATTGTGGATTCCAATGACCCCTTCGGCCCTTCGGAGGGCTACTTTACCAGAGAGTTTTACGGTATTTGTTATAATGCGCTGCGAGAGGACGGCATCATGGTGAATCAGCAGGGAAGTCCTTTTTACAAGCATGATGCGGAGGCTATGCAGCGTAGTCACAAGCGCATTGTAAATACCTTCCCCATCAGCCGTGTATATCAGGCGCATATTCCTACCTATGCAGCAGGGTACTGGCTCTTTGGTTTTGCCAGCAAGAAGTATCATCCGGTAGATGATTTTGATGCGAAACGCTGGCTGTCCTTGAATCTTAAAACCAAATATTACACGACAAAACTTCATGTGGGAGCCTTTTATCTGCCGGCTTATTTGGAAGAAATGCTACAGGAGGTGGAATAATGCTTGGTAAAAATATAGAGACTTTTATCGGATGCGATTGTGAGTATGAGGATGCGAAGATTGTATTGTTTGGCGCACCCTTTGACTCGACTACAAGTTTTCGGCCGGGAGCACGATTCGGTTCTGCGGCCATGCGCCATGAGAGCTTTGGTTTAGAGACTTACAGCCCTTATCAGGATAAGGATTTGACAGATTATCAGATTTTTGACAGTGGAGATTTGGAGCTTTGCTTTGGCAGTGCGGAAGCAGCATTGACGGACATTGAAGAGCATGCAGCAACCATTCTCAGAGACGGTAAGATGCCTCTTCTTATAGGCGGCGAGCATTTAGTGACATTGGGATCAGTCCGTGCGGTAATTGAGAAGTATCCAGACTTGCACATCATTCACTTTGATGCTCATGCAGATTTGCGTGATGACTATTTGGGCGCACAGCTTAGCCATGCCTGTGTTATTCGTCGTTGCCATGACCTTGTAGGTGACGGGCGTATTCATCAGTTCTGCATCCGTAGCGGCGAGCGTGAAGAATTCACTTTTGCCAAAGAGCATACAGACATGCACCCCTTTGACTTTAGTGGTCTTGATGAACTGATTGAAAATTTGAAGGCATCCGGCACCCCTGTTTATTTCACCATTGATTTGGATTGCCTTGACCCTTCTGTATTCCCCGGAACAGGAACGCCCGAAGCAGGTGGAGTAACCTTTGTGCAGTTGCTTGCAGCTATCCGCAAGGTGGCAGAGACCAACATCGTGGGCGCTGATGTCAACGAACTTGCACCTATGCTGGACCCCACCGGCGTATCCACCGCTACCGCTTGCAAAGTCCTCAGAGAGCTACTGTTGGCACTCTGTAGTAAGGAATAGGACGTGCCTGATTTGAAGACTCTGTTTACATGGATGAAAAGGGCTATTTACCAACGGATTAGTCAAACCCGGTGAACAAGTTGGTGGAGCCACCAGGAAGATACCCCTTATTAATGTATTTATTCACACATACCCATTTACTTCTCAGTATTTGGGTATGCATAGTCGATAGGGGCCTTTATGTTTTCCACGGAGCGAGAGCGTTCCTGTGTAAGATATAAAGGACTCTAGCGACGATTCCAACCCAAAAGGAGAGAAGAAAATGAGTAGAGTATTAGTTATCGGCTGCGGCGGCGTTGCCTCCGTAGCAATCAGAAAATGTTGTCAGGTAAGTGAAGTGTTTACCGAGCTTTGTATTGCAAGTCGTACCAAGGAAAAGTGTGACAAGCTTGCAGCGGACCTTGCAGGTAAAACTACTACAAAAATCACCACTGCACAGGTGGATGCAGATGATGTGCAGCAGGTAATCGACTTGATTAATGATTACAAACCAGACCTTGTGATGAATATTGCTCTTCCTTATCAGGATTTGACCATCATGGATGCATGTCTTGCATGCGGAGTAAATTACATGGATACGGCTAATTACGAACCTGAGGATACAGATGATCCGGAGTGGCGCGCCATTTATGAGAAACGTTGCGAGGAACAGGGATTTTCTGCATACTTTGATTATAGCTGGCAGTGGGCATATCGCGAGAAATTTGAAAAGGCTGGTCTTACTGCACTTTTGGGCTGTGGTTTTGACCCCGGTGTAACCCAGGCTTACTGTGCTTATGCTAAGAAGCATGAGTTTGATACCATTGATACCATTGATATTTTAGATTGTAACGGTGGTGACCATGGATATCCCTTTGCCACCAATTTTAACCCTGAGGTAAATCTGCGCGAAGTTTCTGCTCCCGGCAGTTACTGGGAGGATGGTCATTGGGTAGAGATTCCTGCCATGAGCATCAAAAGAGAGTATGATTTTGACTGTGTGGGCATGAAGGATATGTATCTTCTTCATCATGAGGAGATTGAGTCTTTGGCTTTGAATATTCCTGAAGTAAAAAGAATTCGTTTCTTTATGACTTTTGGACAGAGCTATCTGACTCATATGAAGTGTCTGGAAAATGTGGGCATGCTGTCTACTACACCTATTGAATTTGAAGGACATGAGATTGTGCCTATCAAGTTTTTGAAGGCTTTGCTTCCCGATCCTGCAAGCCTTGGTCCCCGCACCCATGGTAAGACCAACATAGGCTGTATTTTCACCGGTAAAAAGGATGGCAAGGACAAGACTTATTACATCTACAATGTCTGCGACCATCAGGAGTGCTACAAAGAGGTGGAGAGCCAGGCTATCAGCTATACCACCGGCGTTCCTGCCATGTGTGGTGCATTGATGCTTCTCACCGGTAAGTGGAACAAGGCCGGTGTATATACGGTAGAAGAATTTGATCCCGATCCTTTTCTGGATGCTTTGGACAAATATGGTTTGCCTCGCAAGGAAAATCATAATCCTGAGCTGGTGGATTAATGGAGTGGGCTATAGATAATCGCCCGCCCTTTCGGGGGCTGGGCGGTCAGACACCCAGGCAGCTTTTTAGAAGTCTGCCGACACCTTGCTATATTATTGATGAGGCAGGGCTTCGCAGAAATGGTGAGATTCTTGCATCCGTTATGAAAAACACCGGCTGCAAGATTTTGCTGGCGCAAAAGGCATTTTCTAACTATGATTTTTATCCGTTGCTTGCGGAGTATCTGAGCGGTACGGAGGCAAGCGGCTTGTATGAAGCAAGGCTGGGGGCAGAGAAAATGCAGGGCAAGGAAGTTCATGTGTTTTGTGCTGCATACACAGAGACGGAGTTTAATGAGCTTTTAAATTATGCAGACCATATTGTTTTTAATTCACCGAACCAGCTTCGCAAATTTGGTACAAAGGCGAAATCTTACGGAAAGAGCATCGGGCTTCGTATCAATCCGGAGTGTTCCACCCAGGAGGGGCATGCTATCTATGACCCTTGTGCGCCGGGAAGTCGTCTGGGCACTACCAGAGCTATGTGGGATGAGAAGATGACAGATGAACTGGTAGAATTGCTGGATGGCCTGCATTTTCACACTCTTTGTGAACAGGACTCTGATGCGTTGGAAGTGACGTTGAATGCCGTGGAAGAGAAATTTGGAGATATATTACCTCGCATGAAGTGGCTGAATATGGGAGGAGGACACCATATCACCCGAGAGGACTATGATGTTGCCCGCCTGGAAAAGGTAATTACCTATGCCCGGGAGAAATGGAACGTAGAAGTGTATCTGGAACCGGGAGAGGCAGTTGCATTAAATGCAGGATATCTTGCAACAAGGGTGCTGGATGTGGTGCGAAATGGCGAAACTTCTATTGCGATTCTGGATGCAAGTGCTGCCTGTCACATGCCTGACGTAATAGAAATGCCTTATATGCCGCCTCTTTATGGTGGAAATACGGATTGCAAGAAAAGTTGCAGTGTTGCAGATGGTACTGATAATGTAGATTGTATGGAAGATATAGATAATGCAGATAATTCCGTGGATTTTGCCTACCGGTTGGCTGGCCCTACCTGTTTAGCAGGAGATGTTATAGGAGACTATGGCTTTGAGGCAGAATTGCAAGAGGGAGATATTCTGTTATTTGGAGACATGGCAATTTACACTACTTGCAAGAATAATACTTTTAATGGCATGCCTCTGCCGAATATCTGGAAACGGACGGAGGAAGGAATGCTGACAAGACTTACCAATTTCGGATATGAAGATTTCGAGATGAGGTTGGGTGGCCGGTAATATGTAGTTTTGGTGCGAACCCAAATGTTTGACATGGTTTGCTTCATATTAACTGCTGTATATGCCCAAGTGGGCTGGAAAGACGCAATGGGTTACATGAAGTTCTGAACATGACCCATATCAAAACGGGAGTGCCGGATTGTCGGCGCTCCCGTCTTAGTATCTGATAAAAGAAGTTTATGTTTTTTTGTCCCAAATTGTAAAATGTAAGGTACGTCACGCGATTTTATGTTTTTTCATAAGAGTCGCATATAACACAATTCCAAATACCAGTGCTACCGTATCAGCAACCGGCTGGGCGCACACCAGTCCCATTTCACCCACATAAGTGTTCATAATCACCAGCATGGGAAACAGAACTCCCGCCTGGCGGACAATGGAAAGCACCAGTGAGTGAAGCCATTTGCCCATTGCCTGAAAGATACTTCCGAAAAGGTTGGTGAAGCACATGCCCGGTGCACAGAAAAACCAGATGCGCACGAATTCTACAGCTTTTTCTACAGTTGTGGCTTCATTAATAAAGATTCGAACCAGAGGCTGCGCAAAAATTTCAACAATCACAACGCAGAGTGTAGCGTAACAACCCAGAAGCAGGAAGGAGAATCGGTTGATTTCCTTCAGTCGCTTCATATCATTAGCACCATAGCAATAGCCTAAAAGTGGCATGATACCCTGCGTCAGACCTACGGTTATCTGGATTGCAATAGTACCGATTTTCTGAACAATGCCAAAGGCGGCGATGGATATATCACCGTATTCGGACATAAAATGTGTGAGTACGATGTTGGCGCTGCTTCCCAGTACGATAATGGCAGCAGCAGGAATTCCTACCAAAATCACTTGCTTGGCAATCTGAGCTTCGAAGCGAAGCTTGGCAGGGTTTAATACGATAACTGTTCCCTTTGTCCTCAATATTACCTGTAACAGGTACAGGAAGGCGCAGATGTTGGAAAGGAAGGTTGCAATGGCAGCACCTTCAGCCCCCATGCTCATCAGGGACACGAATATATAGTCCAGTACAATATTCAAAATACCGCCCAGTGCCATGCCGATGCTGGCCTGCTTGGTATTGCCTTCGGAGCGGATTAAATGTCCGGACATCAGTGCAGCAACTGTGGGAATACCGCCATAGAGTACGGTCCAGCTTAAGTATTCTTTGGTTGCCTGATAAGTCTCTGGTGTAACGGCACCGATGGTGGTCAAAATAGGCTTCATAAAGATTGCCAAAACAGCAATAATGACCAGAACTCCTGCGAAGGCTCCGTAAAAAGCAAAGGTAGAAGCTTTTGAAGCTCGTTTCTTGTCGCCCTGTCCCAAAGAACGGGAGATAAAGCTGTTGGCGCCGATGCCGAACAGATTTCCCACCATTGTTAAAGTCATAAATATGGGAAAACTTAGTGTCAGCGCAGCCACCTGAGATGGGTCATTGGTATGTCCTACAAAAAAGGTGTCGGCCAGATTGTACAGCAGGGTTACCAGCTGACTGAGTATGGTAGGAATGGCAAATTTAGCTACCGCCTTAGGGACAGATAAGCCTTGAAAAACGTCTTTATTCTGATACATGGGTAACCTCTTATTTCCGGAACAGGTCACGTACCGTACCGAATGCACCTAATGCAGCGAATACATACAGCATCAAAAGGGATTTGATGTATTCGCTTTGTAGGATAAAGCCTTCTTTGATTAAATCCGGGATTGCTGCATAAACTTCACCAACAGACACACTATTATCACCAATTTCTTTACACAGCATAATTGCTATGTTTAATCTATCAGCAAAATAAGGTGTTACAACAATTAAAACTAGGCAGATAACAACCCCTTTGAAACTGAGTCTGCGACCAAACAATTCATAGCCTTTAAATGTACAAACTGCCAGAATCCATCCCGAAATAGATGCGATAAAGCCCATCTGTCCCAAAAGAATGATTACTATCGCACCGAGAGCCGCGCCGAGAAGAGCACCGACTATACCGGTTACCATATTCTCTTTTTTGGGGGGAGTAACAGCTGCCGGGGCAGGCTGAATAACAGGTTCCTCATTTACAGGCTGTCCGCAGAAAGTACAAGAAGTAATTCCTTCTTCGAGTTGATTTCCACAATTACTGCAATTCATATTTTTTCCTCCTAAGTCTTTATTATCAGTAAATATAATAGTACATAATTGTTTGATTGTCAAATTATGGATAAAAATAATGCAGAAAGTTGCTAGTTTTCAAGAGATATTGTATAATATATTTGGTATAATGAGCTAAGTGGATGCAAAACAGACATTTGGCGAATATGAGCGAAACATGATGAAGCATAGCGGAATTATGGTACAACATATTTGATTTGGTGATAAGGTCGTGGGCTATGAAGAAGATTGCTTTGATTTCAGACGGATGGAAAAGATTAATTACATATGCTTGGGTTCAGGGCATCATGGATAAGATTCATGAGCAGGGACGCGATGTAGCTTTGTATCAGTATAACAGCTACGGAAATTGGAGCAAAGATGAGTTGCACAATAAAGGAGAGTACAATATCTATAATTTACCTGATTTGAGCAAGTTTGACGGTATTGTATTGGATTGCAGTAACATTGTAGACAGGGAGCAGTTTGATTATGTGATAAAACTGCTTCGCTCCAGTGGTGTGCCCGTGGTTAGCATTGGCTACAATATCGAGGGATTTTATTATGCCAGCATTGATAATAAGCAGCCCATTATTGATATTATGGAGCACTTGTATCATGATCATGGTTATCGCAAATTTATTTTTGCCGGCGGACCTGTGGATAATTACGAGAATTCGGTGCGAACGAATGCTTACAAAACAAGCCTGTTCCGATTGGGGCTTAAAGAAGCTGACAATCCCTGCTGGTATGGTGATTATGATTATGAAACCGGCGTGAGATATATGACTGAGATGTTGGAGTCCGGGGCGGATTTCCCGGATGTGTTTGTATGCGCTAATGATAATATTGCTGCAGGACTATGTGCTACTGCTGCTAAGGCAGAACTTCAGGTTCCCGGGGATTTTGCGGTGACAGGTTTTGATAATCTGGATAAGGCGGCATTTTTTAAACCACAGACTAGCACCGTAGGGTATGACAGAGAGAAAATCGGCGGTAAGTGTTTTGAAGTGCTTGCAGATATCTGGGATGGTAAAGAGGTGCCCACATACAATTACGTGACGGCGGAATGTCTGTTTTCCGAGAGCTGTGGTTGTGAGAACCGAGGCAGTGTGGATTATCGTGAATATACCAAGAATCAGATTGTGTACGGAGTGAAAAAGCAGGCGGATGACGAACGCCTGGTGGTGCTGGAGGGTGATTTGTCCAAGTGTCTGGAATATAAGGAGATGCTGCGTTTTGTATCGGTTTTTTTTTGCAGAGTTGGATTGCAGCGGATATAGCATTGTGCTGGACAGGAAAGTATTCACTGCTGATATGGATACCAAATTTCCGACAAAGGGGTATGACAGAGAGGATTTGATTGTGGTCTATTCCGAGGAGAAGGGAGAGCGTCTTGCGTTGCAAACTGTTCAGGAACTGGACGATTATCTGGAGCAGACCGGTTCTCAAAGTTCCTATATGTTTACGCCCATTCATTTTAGGGAGCAGACGGTTGGTTACTCTGTGGTGAAAAACGGACGTTTTTTGTATGACAATCCATATTTTTATGATATCCACAGTACTATAGTGCGAAGTATGGAGCGCCTTTATAAGCGCAAACAGCTTGAGTGGATGAATCGGAAACTGCTGGATACCTATAACAGAGACCCGTTGACCGGTGTTTACAATCGAATGGCATATTCCAATTTGATACAGCCGGAATATCAGAAACATAAAGACAAGGGCGAGGATTGTGCTCTTATGTTTCTGGATGCGGATCATTTTAAGGAGGTCAATGACACAAAAGGACATGAGTATGGTGACATGGTGCTCAAAACGATTGCACGGATACTTAGAGCGAGATGTCCGAAAGATGGTTATGTATTTCGCTTCGGCGGGGATGAATTTATTGTGTTTTGGCCAAGGGCTACGAAAGAGTCCGTAAAGGAGCTAAAAGGTTTTTGGGAAAAGGATTTCTTAAAGGCTGAAATTGAGGTAAGTATGGGCTTTGTGCTGACTGATTGTACGGAAGATAAGCAATTAAATGACTATTTAGGTGTGGCTGATAAGAAGATGTATGCGGAGAAAAACAGGCATAAATCTCTTAAATAGGAAAAAATGCCTAAAATAGCTAATAAAACACAACTTTGTTCTTGAAAAAATACAAAAGAAATTGTATATTTATTAGTGATACGTTTTTTGTACTATACTTAAGGAGGATATTTAACATGAAAAAAATCGTTTCTGTTGTGCTGATGATGGCATTGGCACTCTCATTGGTAGCTTGTGGAGGTGGTGCTTCCGCAGCGAAGATGACTATGGGTACCGGCGGAACTTCAGGCACCTACTATGGTTATGGCGGTGTGCTTGGTCAGTACATTAAGAATAAGGCAGGTACTGAAGTAGTAGTAGTTTCTACCGACGGTTCCAAGGCTAATATTCAGGGTATTGCAGCCGGTGACTATCAGCTGGGTACTGTACAGTCTGATGTTATGGCTTACGCATGGGAGGGTACCCGTTCCTTCGAGACAGAAGGTGCTACTGATTCCTTCCGTGTAGTTGCAGGTCTGTATGCAGAGGCAATTCAGCTTGTAACCATGGATCCCGAGATTAAGAGTGTTGCTGATTTGGCAGGTAAGACCGTATCTATCGGTGCACCCGGTTCCGGTGTTTACTTCAATGCAGTTGATGTGCTTACAGCAGCAGGTCTGACGGAAGCGGATATCAATGCTCAGTATCAGTCTTTCGCAGACAGTGCAGATGCACTTAAGGATGGCAAGATTGATGCGGCATTCATCGTAGCAGGCGCACCTACTCCTGCTATTACCGAGCTTTGCACCACCAATGATGCATATCTGGTTCCCATCGATGGTGAGATTGCTGACAGCCTTATGGCTTCTTGTCCTTTCTACACTGTACACACCATTCCTGCAGGTACTTATACCGGTCAGGATGCAGATGTTCAGACTGTAACTGTAAAGGCTACTTTGATTGTAAGCGCAGATGCTTCCGAGGAGACTGTTTACAATTTAACTGCTGCTATTTTTGATAACATTGATGCAATCTCTGCTGAGAATGCAAAGGGTGCTGAGCTTAGTATTGAGAATGCTACAAGTGGTATGACTGTTCCTTTCCATGCAGGCGCAGCAAAGTATTTTGCTGAAAAGGGTGTGGAAGTAGCTGTTAACTAAGAATTTATAAGCGGCAAAAGTCTTATATATAGACGATTTGTTGTTAAGCAAAAGGGGCTGCGACGGGTTTTCGCCGTAGCCCCTTTACGCGATATTAATCTTACAGGAGGTATATATATTTGGCAGAGAATAAAAAAGTTGAAGTGGAAGAGACCATGGACTTAGATGCCGTGATGAAAAAATATGACAGAGAGTCTAACACCCGTATTTGGGAAGGCAAGCCCAAGATGGTGGTAACTGCGATTCTGGCAATCTTTTCATTGTTTTGTATTTACGTAACATTATTTACCAGCTGGCTTGAGGAAATTCGTCTGACTTCCTTTGTAGCATTTATTATTTTTATCGGATATTTGGTATTCCCGGCGAGAAAGGGACACCAGAAAGTCAACTATATGCCCTGGTATGATGTGGTATTGATGATTTGTGGTACCGGTGCATTTTTGTATTACACTGCAAATGCTATGACGATTATTCAGCAGGGCAGCCGTTTTGAGTGGTATCAGATTGCAATTGGCATTGTGGGTATTCTCTCCCTGGCGGAGGTTTGTCGTCGAAGTGTGGGTATTCCGATTCTGGTGGTTGCAGGATGTCTTATTCTGTATGCGTTGATTTGGGGCTTATCCAATCCTACCCTGGGTGGTAAGCTGAATTATGCAGTCCGTTATCTGTTCTACAGTAAGGAAGGCATTATGTCTACGCCTATCAATGTATGTTCCAAGTTTATTGTAGTGTTTATTATCTTTGGTGCGTTCCTGGAGCGTACCGGTATTGCAGATTTCTTTATCAATATTGCGAATGCTTTCGTAGGAGGATTCTCCGGTGGACCTGCCAAGGTAGCAGTAGTTGCAAGTGCCATGGAGGGTATGGTGTCCGGTTCATCCGTAGCCAATACCGTAGGTTCCGGTTCCGTGACCATTCCTCTGATGAAAAAAACAGGATATAAACCGGAGTTTGCAGCAGCAGCAGAGGCTTCCGCTTCTACAGGAGGACAGATTATGCCCCCTATTATGGGTGCGGCAGCGTTCCTTATGGCAGATTATGTGGGTGTTCCCTACAGTAACATCGTGGTACGTGCGATTCTGCCGGCAGTGCTTTATTTTGCAGGTATTTTTATTACTGTTCATTTGGAGGCTAAGAAAGAAGGGCTGCGTGGTCTGAGTAAAGAAGAACTGCCTAGAATTAAGCCTTTGTTGAAGCAGACGTATCTGTTGCTTCCTTTGATTCTGTTGGTATATCTGGTTGGTACCAGTCAGCGTTCTATTCAGTATGCGGCAGCAATTGCAATTATTGTAGCCATTGTAGTAAGTCTTTTTAATAAGGAGAATCGTATCACTCCTGCACGTATCTGGGAGGCTCTTGCTGCCGGTGGTCAGGGTATGATTACCGTAGCTGCGGCTTGTGGTGTTGCCGGTATGATTGCAGGTACCATTACCATGACCGGACTTGCCAATATGGTTATCAACGGCATTGTTGCACTGGCAGGAAATCAGGTAATTATTGCGCTGGTTCTGACCATGCTTTGTTGTATTATTCTTGGAATGGGTGTGCCTACCACTGCAAACTATTGCATCATGGCGGCTACCTGTGCACCGATTCTGATTCGTATGGGCGTGCCCACTATGGCAGCGCACTTCTTTGTATTTTATTTCGGTATCGTGGCAGATTTGACACCGCCCGTAGCGTTGGCGGCATATGCAGGTGCGGCCATTGCACAGGCGAACCCTATGAAGACTGCTATCACGGCAACCAAGCTGGCAATTGGTGCATTCATCGTGCCCTATGTATTTGCACTGAATCCTGCAATGTTGTTTATTGATACCACGCCTCTTGAGATTGTTCAGATATGTATCACCTCATTGGTTGGTATTTTTGGTGTATCGGCTGCTCTGGAGGGATATTTTTTGAATCACATGACATGGTATCAGAGACTGTTAAGTCTTGCAGGCGGTTTGATGTTAATTTATCCGGGCCTTATAACAGATGGAGTTGGTCTTGGGTTGATTATTGTGATGACAATTACACAGATTATTACCAATAGAAAAGCGATTGCTGTAAAGGCATAACAATGAAAACAATCATTAATTTAACTTTTGATAAGGTTGGATTAGTGGTTGTTTTTTTGTGGCTGTTCGGTAAGAAAAAAGATGTACGCGGCTAAGCTGATATGATATAATGTACATAATTATACCGTAAATAAATATTGAGAAATGGAGAGAGGTTATGGCTAGTGTTTTGATTGTAGATGATGCAGAATTTATGCTGATGACTATTCAGCGGATGTTAGAGGCAAACGGACATTCTGTAGCAGGTCTTGCGGTAAATGGAATAGAAGCGATTAAAATGTATCCGGAGGTAAAGCCGGATGTAGTAATTTTAGATATTACCATGCCTCAGATGAACGGAATAGATACGTTGAAGCGCCTCAAGGTATTGGACCCGGAGGTTCGAATTATTATTTGTTCTGCAATAGGATTGCAGGATAAGATTGCAGAGGCAATCAGTTGTGGTGCGGAAGAGTTTATTGTGAAACCTTTTGAACAGGAAGTGCTTCTTGGAGCAATTGAAAAGGTTATGCGCAAGTAACAAAAACTGTAAACGTTCCATGCCGAGTGGGGTGAGCTATGGAGAAGAAAAGCATACGTGCAATATTTATAATATATTGTGTGACATTTATAATCACAGTTTTGACAGTGGTTCTTTCTGTTTCTGACAGGGAGAATTTACAGGAAATTAACGGAAATGATTATCAGGATCTTTCACAGGCGTGGTTGGAGTCGGATGGTTCAGCTGCGCATTTAAGTGATATCAGCGGGGAATATATTATTCATACTGTTCTGCCGGATGTACGCGAAGAGGATGTTTTATATTTTAATATTAAGTCTGCAAATGTAGAGGTGTATCTGGATGAGGAGTGTATTTATCGGACACAGCTTTATAACCCTAGTTTTTTCGGACTGACTATGGGTTCTGACTTTGTCAGCATTCCCCTTGAGGCAGATTACAGTGGAAGAGTACTCACCATGAAACTGGACAATCCTTACAATGACGGTTGTGGTAAGTTGACACAAATCAGCATGGGAAATGAAGCAGATATGGTGCTGTCTAATGCCAATTCCAAAGTAGGCGGATTTGCTATCAGCATTATCATTACCTTTATTGGTCTTTTGTTCATTGTTGCATTTGTTCCGCTGTGGAAACAGAAAATTATCGGTGTGGAGATGCTGTATTTTGGCTTGTTTGCTTTTGGAATCGGTATGTTTATGCTTACAGATTGCAATTATCCCCAGATTGTATCGCAGAATGCACATGTATATCATATGATTGCAGAGTTGTTTATGATGCTTTTTGTCATCCCGATGATGCTATTCTTTAATGCCATGTATAAGGAATACATTGTAAATACCAAGATAATGCTCGGCGTCTGTCTGTTTTGTTTAGTGGATTTTGCAATTTCCTATAGTTTGGCAATATGCGGTATAAAGGATCTTCATCAGACGGTTACCCTGACGCATAGTACTTATTTGGTTGGGATAGTGGTTTTGTTAATTTTGCTTGTCAGGAACATTGTTCGATATCGAAAAGAAACCCGGTTCCATATGTGGGCAATTGTTTGTATTAGTGTAGGAGCGGTATTAGACATTGTACTTTGGCGATATGCAGCTGTTACGGATACGACCTTCTGTACCAGATTGGGAGCATTGGCATTTATGTGTTGCGAGGCAGCTCAGATTATCTGGAAAATACTCATTACTTATCAGAAGGGAATAAAGGCACAACTCTTAGAGAAGCTTGCTTATCAGGATGGATTAACGGAGCTTTTAAACAGAACATCCTTTATGGAGGAAATTGAAAAGTTGCAGGCAGAGCCTCATGCAAAAGTATTTGTGGCTATTTATGATGTGAATAACTTGAAAACCGTCAACGATACCATGGGACATAATTGGGGAGATGAAATGCTTACGATTGTGGCCGATGCCATAAGAGAACATTTTGAATCCATAGGCAAATGTTATCGAATTGGGGGAGATGAGTTTGCTTTGATTTCGGTAGCATCAGACTCGGCAGAGAGGTATCAACAGGCATATATAGAGTTTACGGCATATTTGGAGAATTTGAATGCAACGAAAAAATTGCCCTTTGAAGTTGTGGTTGCTGCAGGATGCGCATCAACGGATACTGTGGCCCCACAATCCATTGAGAATGCAATAAATATCGCAGACAGCAGAATGTATGTAAACAAAAAGGAATTGAAGGCCAAGGGAAATAAGTTGAATAGAATAAGCTAAAGAAAATAATGAAAAGGATAGGGTGATTTTATGGGTAAATTGGTGTTTGATACTGTAAAACCGGAAGTGGTGGGAATCGATTCATTATGGATAAAGAATTTCCTGGACCGATTGGAGAGTTGTCATCTTCCCATGCACAGTTTTATCCTTATGAAGGATGATAAGATTGTTGCAGAGTCTTATTATGCGCCGTACAAGGCAGATACGCTACATAGAATGTTCTCTATTACAAAAAGCTTTGTGTCGGTTGCAATCGGATTGCTGGCTGAGGAGGGTAAGCTTTCTTTGGATGATAAGATTGTAAGCTTTTTCCCTGAGAAACTACCGGAGGGAGAACTTTCCCCCTATCTTGGTGAACTGACCATTCGCAATATGCTGATGATGGCGACCTGTCATTGCATGACTACATATAAAGCTCCCGAAGTAACGGACTGGGTAGGCTCCTTTTTTACAACACCGCCCTCCCATGTGCCGGGAACCACATTTTCCTATGATACTTCTTCTACCCATACCTTGTGTGCTTTAGTGGAGAAACTTACCGGGATGAAGCTTTTGGATTATCTGCGCGTGAAGTTTCTGGATGAGATAGGTTTTTCCAAGGAGGCTTATGTGCTGGAGGCTCCCGGAGGGGAGAGTCTTGGCGGTTCCGGTCTGATGGCTACGCCCATGGATTTGCTGAAATTTATGTATGTAATTACGAAAGAAGGTAAAGTGGGCGATAAACAGCTGCTTTGGGCGGATTATGTCAGAGAGGCCACTGCATGTCAGATAGATACTTATGGCAAGAGTAACACATGGGAAGAGATGCAGGGGTATGGCTATCAATTCTGGCGTACCACACATAACGGTTTCTGTTGTTATGGTATGGGAGGTCAGTATGCCTGCTATTACCCGGAGCAGAATCTGTTGTTTGTTACAACGGCGGACACCCAGAGACGTAGCGGTGGAACACAGTTGATTTTTGATGCCTTTTATCAGGAGATTTATGATAAAATCGGTATGCCCCTACAGGATAGTGGGATTGATTTGGCAGCATACCTGAAGTCCCGTTCTCTTGCGGCAGTGGAAGGAGCGCATTCTTCTGCTATTCTGGCTCAGGTAAATCAGGTGAAATATGTTTTGGATAAAAATGAAAAAGGTTTCATTTGGATGAAGCTTTCTGTGGAGGAGTCGGAAGGCAAGCTTTGTTATGAGACTTCTGAGGGCGTGTTTGAATTAGCATTTGGAATCGGTTGTAACAAGGTGGTTTCGTTCCCTAAGTATGAATACAAGGCGGCGGTAAGCGCTGCTTTCAGAGACAGCAATACCTTCTTAATTAAAGCAGATCTTGTGGATGAATGCATTGGAAATGTGTATATTCAGTTGGTATTTAAGGATGATTGTGTAACGGTTTTGATGAGAAAATTCGAGGAAACCATGTTTAACGAATTTGACGGCTTCATAAGCGGTCGGAAGGAATAAGGAAATGCAGGTTTTTATATCACATTCTTCAAAAGAAGCAGAGATGGCAAATAAAATGTGTGACAAGCTGGAGCAAAGCGGCTATACATGCTTTATTGCTCCCAGAAATATACGTTCCGGTTATGTCTATGCAGAGGAACTGGCAAACGGTGTGGATGCATCGGATGTGATTTTGCTGATGTTGTCCCAGGAGTCTAATCGCTCGCCTCATGTTCTGCGGGAGATTGAGCGTGCGGTTACCCGTTCCATTCCCATTATTGTCTACAAGATGGAGGAGGTAGAGCTTACCAAATCCATGGAATATTTTCTTATGACCCATCAGTTTATGGAGGCGACACAGAATACGCCGGATGATTTGGTGGAGTGTATACGTGATATGGAGCGCGCAAGAGGCAAAAGTGTCTCCGAAAGTGCTCGAGAGTCCCACAGAGTGCCAGTGGCGTCTGTGGGACAAAATACTGTCACTACAATAGCAAAAACGCCTAAACGGAGTGTCGGGAAGTTGCTGATAGGAGCAGCGGTTGTTGTAATAGTACTGGCAGGTGGTGTCGTATGGGGGATGGGCAGGACGGCCAAGCGTGAGAATGCGGCAGAGAGTAATCGTCTGAATGCGACCAATATTCAGTTGGGAGATACCATTACTCTGGGCTCCTACAATAATGAGGATATTGCATGGAGAGTTTTACGTATATCCGAAGACGGCAGGGAGGCAGTGGTAGTTGCGGAAAATGTGCTTACTATTAAGGCATTTGATGCTCCTGACAGTGGACAGTATAATTGGGATGGTGACCCTAATCATAATTTTGAGACAGAGTCTTTGGACGGGCAGTGGGAGCTTCAGGCATATTTGCGAGGAAACAATAGTTGGGAGAATTCCAATATTCGTACATGGCTTAATTCTGACGCAGAAAATGTGGCTTATGACGGAATGGCACCGACTTCCAAGGCGATGGCAGATGGTGTGAATGGTTATAATACCGAGAAAGGTTTCCTGTGTAGTTTTACAGATGAGGAACTTGCCCTTATTAAAACCACAGAGGTTGTTACGAAAGGAAATGTATTGTCTGAGGCGGATACTGTGGTGACACAGGACAAAGTATTTCTTCTGGCTATGGATGAACTGGAATGGTTTATGGAAGCAGATGTATCCATGGTGGCAGTACCTACGGCACCAGCGGTGGCAAACGATGAGAGTGACTGGTATCAGAATTATTGCCTGGATTACGGCGTGGAGGCTACCATGTGGTGGCTTCGTGAACCAGTGGAGGAATCGGCTTCCAAGTGTTATTTGGTAGGCAATGGGTATCAAAATGAAAATATATTCACATGGGAAGTGGGGGTAGAGAGTTTTGGAATCCGGCCGGCAATGACCATTGCACTTGATACATAAATAGATTAAGCAATAAGGATATTTGAAATAAGATAATATGTGGAAAAAATATTAACAATAAAGGGGAGTTATAAATGAGCAATACAGAACCAATGCCAGTACATTTGTTGGGAGAAAATTCTTCCAATGTTCAGGAAGGAAAAGTAAATGCCGGAAATAATGGTCCGGCAGAGATTGCACCGACAGACAATAATCCGGCTACAAAGGGGAGCGAAAGCAAAGGTGCAGCTGGAGTAAATGAGGCGGGAACTGAGCAGAAAGATGCAAGCAAAAACAAATGCACAGGTGGTGACCCCATCAATTTAGCTACAGGTGCATTTCTCTACGAGGACAATGATTTTATTTTGCCGGAGATGAACCGTGATTTCAAGCTGACACGTCGCTATACATCCATTAAGGATAAGCGTATTCGAGAAAGTATTGGCCCAAAGTGGACTTTGAGTGTGGATGCGTCCATAACAAAAAGTGAGGAGTTTGTGGTCGTTACATTGCCGGAGGGAAAGGCAGTGGAATTCACATTTTGCGACGGATATTATCAAAATCGCAGAGGAACTCACAAGCAGTATACCCTCATAAGACCTAAGGATGATTTTTATTTTGAAGATTATGAGAAAAATCTTACATATACATTTGACGAAACAGGAAAAATTAAGAAAATTGCCGACAGACAGGGAAATGAGACGGTATTTTCTTATGGAATATACGGAATAGAAAGGGTGGATTTGTCTACCGGTCTGTACCTGACCTTTGAGTGGAAGGACATGAAGGTGTGCAGGGTAGAGGATAATTCCCAAAGAGCGGTGGAGTATTATTATGACCGTGGTATTTTAAACAAGGTTGTGAGATGTGATGGCACCACCATTTTGTACACATATGACGAAAATAACAATATGTTGACGGTAACGGACGGTAATGGTGCGACATATGTGGAAAATGAGTATGATGATAAGGACAGAGTTGTTAAGCAGTCCATGACGGACGGTGCAGTAATAGAGCTTTCTTATGATGATGCCAATAAGACCAACACCTATTATGATGTGGTTAACGATATTGCTACGAAGTATATTTATGATGACAAGATGGATGTGGTGAAAATCCTTTATGAGGATGGCACCAGCAAGGACACAGTTCTTGAGAATGGTCTGATAGTCAGGGAAATCAATAGAAATGGCGTTGCAACTACATATCGCCATGACATACACGGAAGAGTGATTGTCAAGGAAGAGCCTATGGGGCTTGTGACATCTTATGAGTATGAGGGTCGTGACCTTATTAAGGTCACAGACAATGAAGGGCGTTACGAGGAGTACACCTATGATAGCAAAGGAAATGTGGTGAGTCATCGCATTCGGACAGGCAAGGATAGTAGTGGAAGTGATCGATACATGGAGTACGGTTATACTCATGACGATAAGGGAAGAGTGCTTAGTGTCATGGTAAATGGTAGGGTATTGGAAAGCAGTGTTTATCACACCGGTCACAACAGTCCTTCTGAAATCCGTAAAAGCAATGGTGCCATTATCCGCATGAAGTATGATACTGTTTATCGCCTGGTGGAGAGAGACACCAACGGAGCTGTCGAAAAATATGAGTACATGCCCTATAACAAGCTTCGTAGCTACACCGATGGCGAAGGTGCTGTCACTAGATATTACTACGATAATTCTTGGCGTCTTGTGAAGAAGGTTGAGGGAGAGAATAATGTAACCGGCACGGATAAAGATGCCGGTGAGAGCTATACCTACGATGACATGGACCGCTTAAACGGTGTGACAGATGCTACGGGTGTGGCTACCGTGTACGTGCTTAATACCAACGGAGATGTGATAGAGGAGCAGCGCGGTGGCAGGGTAGCGGTTCGCTATGATTATGACAAGGACTTTAACCCTATAAGAAAGCATATTATCACCGAAAGCGGTACTTTCACGGAAAAGTACGAGTACGATGCCTGTGGTGAGCTGATTAAGAAAGTACCGGCAGGTTGCTATGACAAGCAGGTGGATGATGGTGCAGGATACCGCTATGAAAGAGACCGTGGGGGCAGAATTACGAGGGTGTATGACCCGGATGGTTGCCTTACGGATGCATATTCTTATGACAGAAGGGGAAATGTGCTGGTTCACAGACACAGCTTCTCCAGAGATAATCAGGCGCTGAACGACTATCTTCTGGCTACCGAGCATGCGGGGGATTTGTATACATACGATAACAGAGGTAAGATGACGGAGAAACGGGTGCTGGTTTCCATGGATGAATCCGGTGAGCCTGTTTATGCCGTTACCCAGTACGTGTATGATGCAGAGGAAAATCTAGTTAAGGAGTATGTATATAAGAATGGCTTTGGCGCAGAAGAGAAGCCGGAGGGCGAGGCGCTCATTATAACCAGAGAGTATGATGCGTCCGGAAGACTTGTAAGTATCTCGGACAACAGCGGAGCATCTATTGAGCGGACCTATGACAGTAATGACTGTCTTGTGCGGGAAGTAAAGGCTGTTGATGAGATTCGCAAGGAAATCACAGAGTATGAGTATGACGGATGTCAGAGAGTCCTTGCAAGAAGGGTAAAGGAGACAAAGGCTTCCGGTGCAGATGCCTGTGGTATAGGTCAGAATCCCAATGCTTCGTCAGGTGATAAGCCTGTCAGAAGGAACCGGTTTGTAAGCGTGTCAGAAGTGGAAGTGCGTAACCGTCAGCCTAAGATGGAGGAGGTAACGGTTTCAGAGACGGTGGCAGCTTATGATGCCAGCGGAAGACTGGTGAAAATCATCCGCCCCGAGGGCAGAATAGAAGAAGTGGGCTATGATGCCGCAGGCCGCAGAATCTCTTTGCGTGCCACAGATATAAATACTAAGAAAGCCTTTGTGGTTACATATGCGTATGATGAACTTGGCTATCTTGCAGAAGAGAATAATAATGGAATCATAACCCGGTATGCAAATGACATACAAGGGAACTGTATTGCAGAAACTGCACCGGATGGCGGTGTTCGCAGATTTGAGTATGATGAAGGGGGACGCCTTACCAAAATGGTAAGCCCCATGGAGGAAGCTTCCGGCGGCAACAGAGGTACAACTTATTTTTACGACAATCAGGGACGTCTTGTTAAGGAGGTTTCTGCTTCGGGTGCAGTCATGGAGGAGTTGGCCTATGACCTGTACGGCAGGGTAACAGGCAAGACCCTTGCTGACGGTGAAAGCATCCGTTATGTGTTTGACCTTGGCGGCAGATGTATTCTTGCAGAGACTAAGGAAGGTATCCGCGAAGAGTATGCGTATGACGCCGCGGGCAACCTAAAGGCAAATGCAACGGGCAAGGCAGTTACTGCCTATGAGTGCGACAGCTGGGGCAGAATTACGGAGATTAAGGCACCGGAGGGCGTGGTTGAAAAGTACACTTACGACCACATGGGTAACATCGTGGAGGCTGTAGACGGCGAAGGCAATACCACCCGGTACGAGGTGAACAGTTTTGGTAAGCTTGACAGGATGGTGCATGGTGACGGTATGGCAGAAAGCTTTGTCTACGACCGGGAAGGCCGCATCAAGGCCCACACCAAGCGTTCCGGCAAGCAGATAAGTTGCAGCTATGATGCCTTTGGCAATCTGACCGGTAAAAAGGGTGATGCGGATGCCAATGCATATACTTACGATGAGGCAGGCAGACTTGCCACGGCAGGGAATGCAGGAATTACTTATTCCTACAGCTATGACAACTGCGGCAGACTGGAGAGCAAGAAAGCCTGTGGACGCAACCTTATAAGCTATACATATGACCTGAACGGAAATGTAGCCGGTGTAACGGATGTTAAGGGCAAGACCACCAATTATATGTATGACATAGAGAACCGCTTGCAGACCATTACGGAAAGCGGCAGAACCCTTGCAACCTATACCTACACGGCAGGGGGCAAGCTTGCCAGTGTTACTTGCGGCAATATCATAACAACCTACACCTATGACAAGGCAGGAAATACTGCAGGCATCACTACGAAAGCCGGTGAGGAGCTATTAAACTCTATTATTTACCGATATGATGACCGTGGCAACTGTATTGGTAAAGAAGTAGGTGGTTATAAGGCGTATGGAGTTACCTATGGGTATGACAGCCTGGACAGACTTATCAGTGAGAGCACAAAGAAGGCAGGAGGCGCACTGGAATATCGCTATACCTACGATAAATCCGGTAACCGTACAAGCTTTGAAAAGACCGGAGATGGACAGAGTGAACGTACCGAGTATGTTTATAATGCTCTGAATCAGTTGAAAGAATTGAAAAGCCTTAATGAGGGAACTGCTAAATCCGCTATTTTCGATTACGACAAGGACGGCAACTTAACCTCTGATGGCAGGGGCATATATGCTTACGATGACTTTGACTACATGGTAAATGCAACCATGAATAATGGTGATGTTTTTGCGTGCCGTTATGATGCAGAAGGTCTGCGCTACGAGGCTGAGGAGAATGCGAGACTGTTCAGCTACATCTACCGTGGCAGAGACGTGGTAGTGGAGGAAAGTATCGAAGAAACTGTTCGATACATTCGAGGAAACGGACGTCTTGTGGTCAGTGACAGCGATAAGGCGAGGTCTTACTACCACTACGCCAGCGACCAGCTGGGCAGTACACAGTACGTGGTTGATGGTGGCAATGCAAACGGTTCCTTGGAAGAGCGCGTTATCTGTAGCTATGAGTATGACGCTTTCGGCAATCTGCTTGAAAGTGAAGAGAAGATACGAAATCCTTTCCGCTTTACAGGTGAGCAGTATGATGCAGCAACAGGTCTTTATTACTTAAGGGCAAGATACTATAACCCTGTAATCGGTCGCTTCACCCAGCAGGATACCTATCTTGGGGATGGATTGAATCTGTATGCCTATGTGCAGAATAATCCGGTGAAGTATGTGGACCCGAGTGGACATTGTGCGAAGAATAGTGGTGTGCCGAATTCGGATGAGCAGTTGAATCTGGAAAAGAGTGGTAGTAGGGCTGAGCAGTATTATTATCATGTAACTACAAAAGAAGCGGCAGAACAAATTATTGTTTCGGGAGAACTGGGAAGAAGAGACAATAGGTGGGAAAGCAGAGTGTTTGCATGGACTCAACAACCAACAAAGAGACAAGCTAGTATTGCAGGAATAGGTAAAGAGGCACAAACTGTTATTCGGTTTAATACAAATGCATCGTTCGAACCCGATATCGGAAATAGAGGAAAGTCAATAGCGGATATTGTGGTGCAAACCACGGATGGACAAAGCGTGCCAATTTCTGTAAAAAATGTAGAGATTGTTGGATATAAGAAAGAGTGGTGGCAGTTTTGGAAAAAGTAAAACTTGTAATAGACGCTGAAAGATTTATAAGTGTGGATAATCCTTTTGGAGAAAAGAGTCATGATTATATAAGTAAAGGGACATATATTTTTGAAACTGGGAAAATATATGGAGTTGTGTGTGAACATGGAGGAGGTGGAGAGTCTGTTTCTTTACTTCTATCTAATAATGTATCACTAATAAACGAAAGAGTATATATTGATGATGTTGAGGTTCAAGCAACAGAGATTGAAAAATATGGTTGGTATGTGGGAAAGACATTATATTCTAAAGGATTTGTAAAGAAAGAACTAAGTGCTAAGAAGGCCTTGGAACATGCAATTGAAAGACACCATCGTTACGAAAGGGTAGAAGATATTGCGGAAGAATTTCATTTGGCACTAGATAAACTAGATTATGGTCTTTCCAAAAATTGTGAGTGGGAAAAATGGAGGACATCAGTAGCTATAGGATATGCTAGCAACAAAAAGATATATTGTTTTCCATGGATGGATACAATGACTTTTTATGATTGTATGTATAATTCGTCAGTATTTCGTTTTTTTAAAAAATTGATGAGTGAAGATGCTATTATAATTTTGCCAACATCCCGTGAAGAAAATATTCGGGAATTGGCAAACCATATAATAAAAATTCGTAGTCCAAGATTTGAACATATTATTTCGGAAAGCAATTATTTTAAAGATTATTTTTAATTATGTCTCCACATAAGGACGCTCAGGTAGTTGTATATAAGTCTATCTAAAAATGGATGTAACATTTTCCTTGACACCCTCAAAACGTCCATGTTACAATGGCACGCAAGATGGGGTAAAGTGGGACGAAATATTTCCTTAATACTTCAAAAAAACACATAATAGGAGATGTTGCGTAGCTGCTATAGGCTCGAAAATGGGGCTGTCGCACTAGCTAAAAAATTTTAGCTAGTGCGACAGCCCCTTACTGTTGGTTATTCCTTAATGGGCACTTTTTTATCATATTTTTGTAATCGAGCAATCTAACTAACGGAGGAATACTCTCACGACAAACTCTAAAACCAGACCCTATTAATAGATTCTAAAAGCTTTGGATGCCTAACTATTTTGGGTAAAAGAGGAGCGTTTTATGTTGTTTAAAATAACAAAATTATGTTGAATGTGAATTGCATATATTGGATATTTTTGGTACAATGGAGTAGAATATGGGTTGAAACAAGGACAGAGTTGGTGGAATAGTAAACTGTACCCTGTAGAATGGACATGATAAGAAGAAGGGTTCCCTAAAAATGGACGCAAGAAAAAGGGGTAAAATCCCCAAAAGTGGACACAAAAGAAGGGACATTTTCCAGTAGGTGTTATAT
>SVFL01000112.1 GCA_015056885.1 Lachnospiraceae bacterium | reverse complement strand
GCCATCGCCTCTGCCAAACTGGTCTTTCCGCTGCCACCATGGCCAAGTAAACATACATTACGAATCTTGTCAGTTGTGTAAATATTCATATGTCTTCCTCCAAATAAGATGTAATTTGGGAACTTTTCACAAGTTGTTTTGAAATAATTCAAATCCCATATGATTATTTTACTAAATAATTGCTTATTTTTCAAGTAAAATTGTAATAATTGTACATATTTTTCACAAAATGTTTTAGCAATTGGATTTGTGGATGTGATTCATTCATAGCCACGCACTATACAATGCCTCCCTGCTCTTGCAGTCCTGTTGCTTGGTTAATTTTGTCATGATTTGTTTTATACTATACTTCCCACTCACGCATATGTTGAATTTTAGGTATGATATAGTCATGCACTTTACTTCCCACCCAGAATATAGTGACTTTGGGCAAAATACTGCATATTACGATTAACTTTGCCCAAATCTCAAGCCCATTTATGGACGAATAACCTCTCACATACACCACATGGGCAACACAAGCTTTATTCCTCCATCTCTGCCCAATTTTCAGCCACTTATTGGGCAGAGGAAATCTTAATAGTATTCCTATGCCCAATTGGAGTATTTTACCTCATTTTCGCCACGGTTTCACCAATATTTTTGGGCATAGATATCGCCTTTATTAACTCTATGCCCAAACAGCTTAGATATTTCATAAAATATATATTCAGGCAGAGAAGTATTTCCTAAAATTCATACTAAACAAAGAGATGTTTTTCACAAACCGCATACTCAACCAAGAGAAACCTTGCATAACTAAGCGACAAATTATAATCTTCTCAATAGATACCCTTAAAATACTTTACACTTTACTATATTTCTAATATAATAATTTCAAACAGCAAATCAATTCATCATATATTCTAACGTTCCTATCATTATGCATCCCACCATTATTTACAAAGGAGGTAATCATCATTCACACTATTATTCTATCCAGATATCATGAACTAAAAAAACAAATACAAGACGTCCAAAAGCAACTATACACTATGCCGGAAGGTCATTTATGTTGTACCAATAACGGTAAATATCAAAAATGGTATCATGTAACTAACAATATATATACCTATATTCCTAAAAAACAAAAAAGGCTCGCCGAACATCTGGCTATCAAGAAATATCTAACCACTTTACTTGAGGATTTGAGCAAGGAAAAGGAGGCACTTCAATTTTATCTAAAGAACTCCTCTGCCGCATCAAATGCGCAAATATTGCTTCAACAATCCGAATACCGAACTCTTTTACAATCTTATTTTCAACCGGCTTCACAGGAAACTTCCGATTGGCTCAAAACCCCATATGAACATAATACAAGTATACCGGGCAAAAATCTTATCATAACCTACGAGACTTCAAACCATCCCCTGGATTTATATACAATTGAAAAGATTTTACAGGTATATTTTTGTGAAAATTATCGCAACAGAATCCAAATAAAAAGAAGCTGCGGAATTACTCCACAGCTCCTAATAAACTCATTTACACTCTTATTACTCTGCCCGCTTAATAATCTTGAATGTCTGGCAGGCTTTATCGTTAGGAATATCAGACTCAAACATTAATGCGGACCAATCACCTGCATCAATACTTTGTACTCTATCTCTCAAGCGATATGTTCTTCTGATAACCAATTCTACTTCCGTACCGTCTTCCAATAAAGCATACACAGTATCACCTACTGCTATGTTACCATAAACCATTTGACCCACAAACATATTTCTCTGCATAAGATCCATACGATAATCTCTGGGAACAAATGCAGCAATTTCGTCTTCATCCCCACTAATTATTTCGTCAGGTATTATATATAAATCATCACACTGCTTTACATAAGAAATTGCACCTGCATCCTGCAATGCTTTATTCAAATCATTGGCCATTGTTTCACTATATATTTCCCAAACAACCAAATTCTCCGCATTCACTATCTCATAGGATTTAATAGGCGTTCCGGAGTCACCGAAGAACTCCCTATAAGCATTTTCAACTTCAATGCTATTGTCACCAACACTTTCTATATACACCTGATAACCGGGAAAGTTAAAATAACCAAATTTACCCATTGTAAAATAATCGTCATCATCGCTTTCCTCAGTATTTACCTCAGGTACTTCCTCAGTGGTTTCGTTTTCTGCATCATCATTCTCTTCATCTTCTTCAGTATTCACTTCTTCATTTGATTCAGCCTTAGGATTTTCACCAACCACAGGATTTTCAAATGCTTCAATAGTTGCTGTACTTCCAACCTCTGCCAATTTATCGCAAATCTCTGAAGCAGATACTAAATCACTTGCCACATAAATTATAACAGGTGCAGCCTCAACCAATTCCTTTGCTTTTTGCAATTCATAGCCCAATTCATCACGAATCACTTGAATGACTTTAACCTTTTCGGCACCTACATCTTCTAAGTAAACCGAAAACATTAACTGTCCTTCCACAACATTATCCGTAGATTCCGTGTTTAATTCTTCTCCATCAACAGACACCTTCAATACACAGCCGATACCTTCAAACGCATCAATACAAGCTTTTGCCGTCTCTTCATTGACGCCATCCATCAGTACACAAGGCACATTGTCAATGGCAACCTGTGCCTCAGCAATACTTGCACCGGTATAGTCATGATACAGTGTAATCGCCAATACTTTTTCTTTACCAACTTCAATCAATTCCACCTTGTATGTAAGCTCTTCATCAGGTGCCTCAGTGGGTTCCGGAGTAGGTGTAGCTGTAGGTTCCGGAGTAGGTGTGGGCGCCTCAGTAGGTTCAGGTGTGGGAGCTTCAGTGGGTTCCGGGGTAGGTGCCTCAGTGGGTGCAGGTGTAGCCTCATCCTCCACAGTACTTTCTACCTTGTCCTTCTTCTTGCTGCTTGATGTTTCTTCCTTTTCGCCACAAGCGGTTAAACACATGGCAATCAACAGCAAACTCAATAACATCACAATAAACTTCTTCAATTCCTCTTCCTCCTCATATGTATATGATTTAATATTTTATCACCGTAGATACAACAAATCAACCCAAAACATCCACCTGTTGTATCCAGCAAAACATCCGCAAAATTACCCCAGCGTTCCGGTACAAAGAGCTGGTGTATCTCATCAAAAGCAGCCGATACAAATATCCATGGTATAATAATTTTCGCAAGCAAAGGGATTCTTTTCCATCGCCTCACATTCTCCGGTTTTTCAACAATACCATCTCCATACAAGCCAATCCAAGGATACCAGATAAAAAACAACAAAAAAGCCATCATCGCATATTCGCAAAAATGTGCTATTTTCCGGACCGGATGTTCAAAATACAAAGCCCAGCTTTCGATTATACTTTCGGACCAGTTTTTGCCCGCGATTGTATTCCATATTTCCACACACATTTCAGATACCTTACGGCTCAATCCTCCGGAAGCCTCTCCGTCCTGGTCAGAAAAAGTAAATATTAAACTGTACAATAACACAAGAAAAATAGTGGCTATACTGCTAACCACTATTTTCTTAAGCTTATTCATCTCTATCATTTTCTTCCTGCTCTTCCATAACCGTCTGATAGGTCACAATTCTGGCCGCATCCATCTCCGGCATACCAATAAATACCGCACCATAGTGGAACTTACCATCTATCATTTCGATACGCACAATCCGTAAAAATGCATGAATCACTTCCTTTGTCCATATGGTCAAATAGGATTCATATACATTTCCAATGGACAATACCTCATTGCAGATAAAACCCACACCTGTCTTTGAAACATCATTAACATCAATCATTACTTCCTTGTTGCCCTGTGTGTCCAGGCGCTTAATCATCAGCTTTGATTGTAATTTTGTACGTTTGCTTCTTCTTCTCTCTTGCATAATCATCCCTCTTTCGTCATGAAAGTATGGTAAATATTAGTAAATACATTATATCACGTTATTTTCCTAAACTCAATACAGCAATTACATTTTATCATTGGTTATGAGCATGGCATCTCCAAAACTGAAGAAACGATATCGTTCTTCAACCGCTTCTTTGTATGCATCTAATACATTTTCCCTGCCTGCAAGTGCTGAAACCAGCATCACTAAGGTGGATTCCGGCAGATGGAAATTGGTAATCAGGCAATCTAATATTTTAAACCGGTATCCGGGATAAATAAAAATCTCTGTATTGTCACAACCGGCATGAATCACACCGTCCTCCGTGGATGCACTTTCCACGGTACGGCAGCTGGTGGTACCCACACAGAACACTCTTCCGCCGTTTTTCTTGGTTTCATTGATAATGTCCGCGGCTTCCTGCGTCACCTGATAATATTCTGAGTGCATATGATGGTCTAAGATATTCTCTTCTTTCACCGGACGGAAAGTCCCAAGGCCTACATGCAAGGTCACATAGGCAATTTGAACACCCATTTCTTCAATTTTCTGAAGTAACTGTGGCGTAAAATGCAGTCCTGCCGTTGGTGCTGCTGCAGAACCGTCGTATTTGGCATATACGGTCTGGTAGCGGTTTTTGTCCTGCAATTTATGGGTAATATATGGCGGCAGGGGCATCTCGCCAAGCTTATCCAGCACTTCTTCAAAGATTCCTTCGTACTCGAAATGAATCAATCGGTTGCCTTCCTCCACCATCTCCATCACTTCTGCCTTCAGCAAGCCATCACCGAATACCAGACGGCTACCCGGGCGGCATTTCTTACCGGGCTTTACCAAAGTCTCCCAAACATCGCCCTCGTGACGCTTTAGCAAAAGCACCTCCACATGGGCACCGGTTCCTTCCCTTTCGCCCAACAGTCTGGCGGGAATCACCTTGGTGTTATTAAGTACCAGACAATCGCCGGGTTTCAAATAATCGGTTACATCCCTAAAAATCTTATGAGTCACTTTGCCGCTGTCCTTATCCAGTACCAAAAGTCTGGAGGAAGAACGGTCCTCCAACGGGTCCTGGGCAATCAGCTCCTCAGGTAAATCAAAATAAAAGTCTGATTTCTTTAACATAGTCATTTGTTTCTTTTCCTTATGCTTCTTCTAAAAAGGCCTTATATCCTCTGTATGT
>SVFL01000111.1 GCA_015056885.1 Lachnospiraceae bacterium | reverse complement strand
TTTCGTCCGTGAAGTAAAAAAGGAAATAAAAATAGCATCCGCCTTTGCTTCCTGCTCTGGGCGCATGCCATCCGTGGCTAAAAATTCAAGTTTGGCCTTACTTGTATATTGTATATCGGCATTTGGCGGGGAATCTTTAGAGCTAACGGAAAACGGAATGTGGTTTCTGTTTGTGACACGCTTACCTATCGATGCTAAATATTCCTATAATCTATTGCCGACCTTGTCAAACCAATCTTTCCCGTTTGTAATAAGATAATCTTCTCCGGACATAATAGCACGACAATAATCCTGAATGGATACAATCCTTCTCTTGAACGCAACGCCTCCACCAAACATAATTTGGGTATGAACGTCAGAACCGGCAGTCATTGGCAAAGAATATTTCTTTGCATATGCAATGGCTCTCTCATCAAATATACTCTTATCATATCCCTTACTCAAAGGCGAGGAATGCGTGGCATTCACAGCCTCGATACCATCCACATATTCCGGATAAAGTCTGATTTCTGATATATACCATTCTTCTCTGAACGGGTGTGCATGTATTACCATTCCCCCAGCCTCTTTGATTAGGCTATACTGTTTTGCAATATCCGCATCCTTTATTTCTTCATGTGATACAAGCCAATCCTCATCCACTCCATAGATCAGAAATTCCGTTCCTTGATACCCTGCCTCGTATCCAAAAAACACATCAATTCCAATCTTCTCTCCTTCTTCTTTTGCATTTTTATATCCCTTGCAAAATTCTTTTACCCACTGTTCCCACGGAAGACTTTCATCAATACAGTGATTTCCATACCAATTATGATTCGTGATAATTACTCCCGAATATCCTGCCTTCTCGGCTGCCCTTACCATCTCTGCTCCTGTCGCCTGACCACATTTGCTTGCTTCTGATGTGTGCATATGTGTTTCATATAAATACGGATACTCTTTTCTAAACATTTTTACCTCACTAATAACTCTGTTTCTTCTTACATCGCTTCAATATACAAAATGCCTTCAAAACCCTCTATCAATTCAAGAACTTCATTCTTATCTCTTTTCTTCTGACTTTTCACTGTCATAACTACGGACATAACCATATCCTTCGCATACTTGTTCTTATTAATCTGCAAATCCATTACATCCAATCCGTTTGCGCGTGAAAAAATTAAAAAGTTGCTAAATGGTTTTTTCCCTGTAAATTCTACATACAAATCCAGTACTTCGGCCTTTTTTTTGATTTTTTCTTCCAATCTGTTCAATGTGGACATTACCCAGAAAATGAAAAGCCCGCCAATTACTGCTCCCTCATAAAATCCAATCCCAATAGCAAGCCCGCAACATGCCGCCGCCCATAATCCTGCTGCTGTTGTAATCCCCTTTATCTGATGCTTACCGGTTATAATTATTGTTCCTGCGCCCAGAAAACCGATTCCGCTTACTACCTGTGCCCCCATACGTACAGGATCCGATGTTTGAAATGTTTGATACACATACTGATTTGTCATCATAACCAAAGCAGCTCCCAGACAAACCAGCATATGAGTCCTAAAACCGGCCGGCCGATTTTTTCTTTCCCGTTCTATTCCCAATACAGCTCCTATCAAAAGAGTCAACACCACTCTTACGCAAATCGATATAAGATTTATCTCCCTTAGTAGTTCCATCCCTTCTCCTATTAACGAAAATCCGGTAGTATTTCACTACCGGATTTCATTCTTATGTATTACTGTATGTTTTCCTCAAATTCCTGAAGTACAGGATCTATCATATATGCCCATTTATCCAGCCATGCATTCCATTCTGTCTCAACCTCTCCGCCACTCACTACAATATTGGCAAAGTCACTGTCAAACTCAAAATTAAGTGCACTAAGTGCCTCTGAATTATACAAATAAATATCATAATCAATTCCCGGACAAGTGCCGTTCTTACCCAATTGCTCCTTTAACTGATACATCCTCACGGATAAATCACGATACTCCTGTGGATAGTTCGGATTAATAAGTACAAAGTCATCACTTAAAACCAATAACTGATGATAAAGCGGATAAATAGACGGATATTTACTTCTCGCATCCTTTCCTTCTTCCAATAAGGATACCATTTCTCCATCCCTATATTCCCAGTCAACGCCTTCGAATCCCATTCGAATTAAAATCTGTCCTTCTTCGCTTGCAGATTCATCCAGCATATCCATGTAGCGTTCCCACTTTTCAATCTCGATATCAGGGTTAAACATAATTACGCCCCAATAGTTACCGCCCGGTGCCCAATGATAATTTCCGTCATTTGCAACTGCAAAACATTGCCATACTGTATCTGAATATTCTAAGTTCAGGTTATCACGCATATAGTTTTCAACGTTCTGCTGATATCTTGCGCCACCCTGATACCACATTAAACCAGAAATACCACGTACATAGAAATCTTCAACATCCTCAGCACCTGAATATGTATAGAATTCTTTACTTAAAAGCCCCTGATCAAATGCATCTCTCCAAAGCTGTAATCCTTCAAGTGTATCTTCATCTGCAAGACCCCAGTGGAATTCACCGGCATCATCTCGATAGAAGTTATATCCTGTTGCTGTATAGGTACTGGATGTACCAACAAATAAATTATATGCATTGCCTGAACTCAAACCAAACGGAATCAAATCAGAACCTACATTTCCCGGATCCTGCTCTTTAATCAAACGTCCATATTCCATAAGTTCATCTAATGTATAGTATTCTTTTAATTCAAATCCAACTGCTTCTGCCCAGTCTTTTCTGATGTATAACATCATATTGGTAGGATTAATATCCGGAGAATTTGGTTTATTATCTGAGTAGTTTGGTCTGGCAAGGAAATATGTTGCGCCAACCTGTTCACTTACTACGTTACCAATACCTGCGTTTACCTGACTTGCATAAACATTTGGCCATCTTTCTTCCCAACCTTCCGGAAATTCAAATACAAGTCCCTGATCAATCCAATCCATCATCTGCGGATGCTTGTAATCAAAAATAGTTACATCCGGCATATCTTCACCGTAAACCCATGTGCTTACTGTTGAGTCCCAATTATCACTGGAAATAGAAATTACATCCCAGTCAAAATTGTACTTTTCCTGCCAATACTGAGTCATTGCATCATCCTTGGCATTGTAATCCGTTGACTCTGTAATCTGGATGCTTGCATAACTATAGGTATAATGCTCGCTATAGTCCTTCTCATCCACTGTCGATGCCGCTTCTGCCACATCTGCCTTAGCACTTTCCTGTTTTTCACTTGCTGCCGGTGCAGATACTTCTTCCGCCTCTTTACTACCGCAAGCACTCAGTGACATAACCATTGCTACCGAAAGCATAAGTGCCATAATCCTCTTCATTTTGTTCCTCATGATTACCTCCTAATACATTTTTAAATTTATTTTAATATCCCCCACGATATTAGTTACTACTTTGCCGAAGCTATTTGACTGCTCCAATCATTATTCCTTTTGTAAAATATTTCTGTAGGAACGGATATACACACATTACCGGTATTACCGTTACAACTACTGCTCCCATTTTAATTCCCGCACTGAAGGTAAACAGTTCAACCGATTCCGTTACAATATTATCCAGATTCTGTGACTCAAGAACGATATTTCTGAGAACCAACTGCAAAGGTGTCCGCTTTGTATCCCTTACCATCAGCATTGCATAATACCACTCATTCCAGCGGTCCACTAAATAGTATAAAAATATAGTGGCCAACGCCGGTTTTGAGAGTGGAAGAACTATACTACACATAATTTTGAATTCGCCTGCCCCGTCTAATTTCGCTGACTCAATCAATGACTCCGGTAGTGATTGGAAGAAATTAAGTACGATAATCATATAAAA
Organism: Lachnospiraceae bacterium; assembly: GCA_015056885.1. Taxonomy (GTDB): domain Bacteria; phylum Bacillota; class Clostridia; order Lachnospirales; family Lachnospiraceae; genus Acetatifactor. The sequence continues at coordinate 1,260 of SVFL01000111.1, read as the reverse complement.
TGTATTTAACCCCTCGCACAACGCCACTGACCAAAGCGAACCAATTAAACCATACGACTTCACCGTCAAATACAAAGGAACGATTCCTCCATTGAACAACATTGTAAACACTACAAATTTTAAAATAAATTCACGACCCGGATATCCTTTTCTTGAAAGGCCATATGCCATCATCGTTGTAAGCATCATATTTATCGGCAATGCCATGATTAATAACAGCGAAGATGTCTTATAGCCTATCATGATTCGGCCATCATCCAACAGTGTTTGATAATTCTCCCATGTAAATACTTTCGGGAAAAGAAGCAATGGAGTATCTGCATATGCTTTTTGCGTTGTCAGCGAAATAGCTATAACATTAACAAACGGCAAAATAATGATAAGTGCCGCAAGACTTAATATAATCAGAATAACTAAATCCGGCCATTGAAAACGATATTTGTAATTCTTTTTCTTTCTGCTCACTAATCACTACCTCCCATCAATCCCGTTCCACCTGCTTTTTTAGATATAGTATTGGCAACAACAAGGAAAAATAGATTTACTACTGAGCGGAACAAACTCAATGCCGTTGAATAGCCGAAGTCCGTAACTCTCGAATTAAATGTCATTCGGTAAATATACATATCCAGAGTCTGCGATACATTTCTTACCGCATCATTGTTCATACTGAATACCTGATGAAATCCTTTTGTCATGATATTTCCTGTCGCCAGAATAAACATAATAATAATTGTAGGCATTATACTAGGAATCGTAATATGTACCACCTTATTCCATCTGGATGCCCCATCTATTTCAGCCGCTTCATACTGTTCTTGGTCAATTCCGGCAATAGCCGCAAGGAAAATGATAGAACTCCAACCTGCGCCTTTCCATATTTCGGTAAAGTAAACCAATGGAACAAACAGTCCCTCGTTTCCGATAAAGTTTATGTATTCGCCCCCTAACATCTCAATAGCCGAATTAACCAAACCGTCAAATCCCAGAACATTTTTTACAATACTGGCTATAATGACCCAAGACAGGAAATGCGGAAATGTAAATATAATCTGCAATATCTTCTTAAATCCGCCAACACGCAATTCATTTAATAACAAGGCCAAGATAATGGCAAAAGGAAACGTAATCAACAAACGTCCGCCATTCATTTTTAAAGTTGTAATAACTGAATCCCAAAAATCCGCATCGTGAAAAAGACGTTCAAAATGCTTGAATCCCACTCCAGGGCTTCCCCATATTCCCAATTTCGCCTTATAT
>SVFL01000024.1 GCA_015056885.1 Lachnospiraceae bacterium | reverse complement strand
TCCAGCGGAAGTTTGATTTGATAATACAGAGAAGATGTTGTATAATCTTTTTGTAAAATTTGAGTTAGTCGCATAACTATATTTTACACCAACTGCCGGATTCTTTCGAGAGTTCGGCAGTTATTTTTTGCACAGCAAAGGAGCTGCGCACTAATCACTTAGTGCGACAGCTCCTTTGTTTTGCGTAAATAGCAAGAAACACAATCTTCTTTAGGAAAGAGAAAGAAGTTTCTTCTTATAGTTGTTAAAGTCTTCCTCAGAGATAATTGCAGCATCCTTCAACTTCATCAGGTTCTGTGCCTTCTTCTGAAGTTCGCTGATATCGCTGTAAGGCTGGAAGATATCATCAACAACTTTCTTCTCAAAGCCCTTATATTCGTCTTCGGTGAGGAAATCAATATTAGTCAGCATACGAAGCATCTGCAATCTTGCAACGATATCCTCATTTGCTTCAACAGAGCTTACAATCTCATTTTTCTTGGACTGATATTCGATATCATCAATCCAGTCGCATCTCTTCAAGGTTACGATACAGGAAATCTGGCTCTTGAGCTTAGCTTCAGAAGAGTAATCCAAAGCAGTCATCTCAGCAACAAGCTCCTGTTTTTTGGAAGCAAATTCTTCCGGAGTGAACAGGAATGTCTGGGAAAGAGTAGTAAGTCTGCGCAACTTGTGCTCCAAAACAGGCAAACTCTCATTCATGCGAATCTTAGTATCATCAGAAACCAGTCTGATGAACTGTTCATACTGTGCTTCGGAGATGATTTCACAATCCTTGAGGATGGGCCATTTGGTAATCTTTTCAATGGTCATTTCTTCGGTATCGCTGGAAGCATACTGCACAGAACGTGTAATGTCTGAACAAAGTGCCTCGTACTCGTCCTCAGAAAGAATTTCAAACAGATACAGAATTAAGAGCTTCTTCAAGTTCTGTCTCATCACATCATTGGGAACAGAGTGCAAATCAGAACACTCTTCAATAGTAGTTTTCTTAAAATCTGCAAACTCTTCTGCAGACAGGAAACCTACTTCATTGTACTGCAAATTTACCTTCACTTTATTGAAGAAAGCATCCAGGCCGTTCAATACACTGATGTACTCAGCCTTGCTGCTCTTGTATTCCTTCTCGGTAATCATTCCGGTCTGATAAATAGCTTCCAATTTTTCCAGTTTTTTCTTATATTCTTCAACAGAAATAACGGATGCAGGAGCCGCCGCAGGCGCAGGAGCTGCTGCAGGAGCCGGAGCGGGCGCAGGAGCTGCTGCAGGTGCTGTATAAGGAGCTGCTGCAGGAGCCGGAGCGGGTGCGGGCGCCGCTGCAGGCGCTGTATAAGGAGCTGCTGCAGGAGCCGGAGCGGGTGCGGGCGCCGCTGCAGGAGCCGGAGCAGGCGCAGGAGCCGCTGCAGGAGCCGGAGCGGGCGCAGGAGCTGCTGCAGGTGCGGACGGAGCAACTGCAGGCTTGGGTGCCATATCTGCAAGGTGTGCAGTTAACATATCCATTGCCTGATTCATGTCACGCAAACCGGGCAGACGAACCTGAATCTTCTGTGCGCCATACAAGGAATTTACGCGAACATAAATAACCAAGGCATCAAGTCCTTCGTATACAGACTTTTCTACCTTTTTAATTGTCTTAATTTCGTAATTGATGTCGCCGCTATATTCACGCTGACTGCTTTCCAGATAAATGATTCCTTTACCGGTAATCATATCGTCAGAAATCTCAAGATATAAAGATTTCTCATTGCCGTCGATTTTTCTTAGGAAACCTCTGTTCACATCACACTGAAAAACAACCTCTGCCATATTCCTCGCCTCGCTTCTTTTTCTTCTTTATATTTCCATTGATAGTAATTTCACAATGAAACAAGCCCGCAGAATAGAATTCTATCCTGTTGGCATAGTGTATCTAAATATTTTAACTGTAGTATTAGTATAAATAAAATCTCGGTGGATGTCAATAGACAGGAAAGACACTTCACCAATCAAAATTTGTATTATAAAGGCGATTTTACAATATCTAGTGGCCGTACAAAAGGTGGTATTGCTATATTTTGCGATTAAAAAAAATAAAAAAATATTTATTTCGTGCAAAATATACAAATTTTCGCAAAAAAACAAAAAAATATTCATGACTTTTTGGAAATTGATTTGATTTACAGTATATTTTAAAACCGTTATAATACTCAAGTATGCCATATTGTATTGAAACTGATATTTGAAATGAAAGGGTTAGAAAATGGCTAAAAATAAGGGAGTTTCCGATGATTTTACATCCGGTAATATTTTGCAGAAACTGGTTAAGTTTATGATGCCTATTCTGGGAGCATTGGTACTGCAGGCAATGTATGGCGCAGTAGATATGCTGGTAGTGGGAAGATATGGTACAGCGGCAGGGATTTCGGCAGTTGCAACAGGCAGTAATATTGTGAATTTGGTTACATTTTTAATTAGTTCCCTGACCATGGGGGTGACGGTGCTAATCAGCCGTTATTTGGGTGAGCAAAAACATGAGCGAATCGGCGCGGTTATCGGCGGAGCAATCTGCTTTTTTATTATATTTACGATAGGTGGAATGGTCCTTTTATTAGTAGGTTCTCCTGTTTTTGCCAGATGGCTTAATGCACCTCGGGAGGCTTTTGAACTGACTAATACCTATGTACGAATCTGCGGTGTAGGGCTTATTTTTGTTGTTGCATATAATGTAATTAGTGGTATTTTTCGTGGGTTGGGTAATTCCAAATTGCCTTTAGTGTTTGTAGGGATTGCTTGTGTAGTCAATATTATCGGTGACCTATTGTTTGTGGCTGTATTTAAGATGGATGTGGCCGGCGCGGCGCTGGCAACTGTTCTGGCACAGGCTGTGAGTGTGGTGCTATCGCTTGTTATCATTCGCAGACAAAACCTTCCTTTTGCATTTCGTTTATCGGACATTAAATTTAATAAGGAAGTGCCGGTTTTTTTGTGCTTGGGTATTCCTTTGGCGCTCCAGGAGATTTTGACCAATCTGTCTTTTTTGATTTTATGTTCATTAATTAATAATATTGGATTAGAAGCTTCTTCGGGATACGGAATTGCTCAAAAGGTCATTTCCTTTGTTATGCTGATTCCGTCTTCGCTGATGCAGTCAATGTCAGCATTTGTAGGACAAAATGTAGGTGCCGGCAAGGAGGATAGAGCGCGCAAGGCTATGTTTGCCGGTATGGGACTAGGGGCATTTATAGGTGTGTTTATCAGTGTTTTGACTTATTTTAGAGGAGATATTCCGGCGTCTTTGTTTACACAGGATGCGGCTTACATAATACGGGCTGCGGAATATTTGAAAGGATTTGCACCGGAAGCGATTCTTACCTGTGTTGTGTTTAGTTATATAGGATTCTTTAATGGACATGGTAATTCTATGCCGGTAATGTTTCAAGGAATTACCGCATCTTTTTTGGTCAGAGTGCCTTTGTCATGGTGGTTTAGTGCTCAGCCGGATGCGGATTTATTTAAGATTGGTTTGGCAGTTCCCGGCGCTTCGCTGTATGGAATTGTTTTCTTTACTATTTGTTATATTTGGCATGTTAATAGGTATAAAAAAACGCATTGCCCTCCAAAATAGGACGGGTAATGCGTTTTTTGTTCCTATTAATAATTTATGAGGTAAGACTGTCGATGACAGATTCAAGTACCTGGAAGTAGTTTTCGAAGGTCTTGCGACAGCAACCGGGGTCATTGATGATGATATCCGGAGCGCAAAGACCAATCAGTGAAAAGCCCATAGCCATCCGATGATCATCATAGGTATCAACGGTACATGCTTTGGGAGTGCCGGGATAGATGGTAATACTTCCCGGACAGCAGACATCCTCTTCGCAGCGGATTCCCATTTTGCCAAGCTCTGTTACAATGGCATTGATGCGGTCGCTCTCCTGAAAGCGAATATGACCGATACCGGTGATGGTGGTGGGAGTATCAGCAAAAGGGGCGATGGCGGCCAGAGTGATTGCCTGATCAGAGCAGGCAGACATATCAACCGTTATACCGTGCAAGGGGCCGTTGGGGGGAAGTACGGTAATTCCATCTTCCTTTTCCAATAATGTACAGCCCATTTGTTCTAAGATTTTTAAAAAGGCTACATCTCCTTGTAAGGAGTCAAAATGCACATGTTCCACCAATACAGGAATGCCTAAAAGCGGAGCAAGGGCATAGAAATAGCATGCAGCCGATACATCCGGTTCAATTTGATAGTCTAAGGCATTATACTTTTGACCTTTGGCGGTTACGAAGGTGTCGGGAGCAGTGCGATGAGTGGAGACACCAAACTGCTCCATCATTTTGCAAGTCATTTCAATATAGGCCATGCCGTGGGTGCCCTGTACTTTGACGGTGAAATCCTCTTTACACAGGCAGGATGCAATGAGAAGAGCACTTAAAAATTGGCTGCTGTGCTCTATGTCTACAGTGATTTTATTGCTTCCAAAACCTTTGCTTTTGAGTGTAAAGGGAAAATAGCCTTCTTTAGATGTGTCCGGATATTGTATTTCGCAACCAAGTTCCTGCAAGGAATTGAGCAAGGGAGCCATGGGACGTCTGCGCATCTGTTCTGAGGCATCCATGTGGTAGATGCCATGGGAAATACCTAGATATGCTGTGAGAAAACGAGCTGCGGTACCGGCGCTTCCCACATATTGAGATGCCTCTGTAAGCGGAACAATGCCACCCTGGCCGGTGACATGGATAATCTTAGCATCCTCGTCGACAATTGTTTTAAAGCCCAAATCCTGTACACATTTTAAAAAATGTCTGGAATCATCAGAAAAAAGTGCACCTTTTAAGACAGAGGTTCCGTTGGCCAAGGTTGCCAGAAGCAGTGCTCTGTTAGTAATGCTTTTGGAACCGGGAACGGTTACTTTGAGAGGTTTGGTGCAGTTAAAGCTGCTTTGAAGTTCGCGGACAAAGGGAACTTTATATGTATTTGTTATTGCATCATAGTTGGTTGAACGATTCATCGGTAGCTCCTGTCAATTATAGGTGTTATATATAAACAAAAGTAGTATAAGGGATTTTATGAGGATTGTCAAAATTCATTTCACAAAATGAAATTGACAGTATAAAATAAAGGGGGTATCATGAAAAATAGTAAACCTAGTGAAATACTGGGAAATGGGTGAAAGGAGAATTATTATGGGAAAAATATATAAGAAGTCGACAGAACTTATCGGGCATACACCGCTTATGGAGATGAACAATTACTGTAAGGCAGAGGGGATTGAAGAGGTGTCTGTGCTTGCAAAACTGGAATATCTGAATCCTGCAGGAAGCGTGAAGGACAGAGTTGCTCTTGCCATGGTGGAGGCAGCAGAAGCAAAGGGGCTTTTGAAGGAAGGGGCAGTGATTATTGAACCAACTTCCGGCAATACCGGAATTGGTTTGGCTATGGTGGCTGCGGCTAAGGGCTATCGGACGATTCTTACTCTCCCGGAGACCATGAGTGTGGAGCGAAGAACACTTCTGAAGGCATACGGGGCAGAACTCGTTTTGACAGAAGGTGCTAAGGGAATGAAAGGGGCTATAGAAAAAGCGCAGGAGCTGGAGCAGTCTATTCCCGGAGGCATTATTCTGGGACAGTTTGATAATCCGGCGAATCCGGCTGCGCATGCAGCAACTACCGGTCCTGAAATTTGGGAAGATACAGACGGACTGATTGATATTTTTGTAGCCGGTGTGGGAACCGGCGGAACTATCACCGGTATCGGCACATATCTTAAGTCCAAGAATCCCGCAATAAAGGTAGTGGCTGTAGAACCGGCGGACTCTCCGGTTCTTTCAGGAGGACAGCCGGGTGCTCATAAGTTGCAGGGTATCGGAGCAGGGTTTGTTCCTTCTGTTTTGAATACGAATGTATATGATGAAATTATTACGGTAACCACAGAGGAGGCTTTTGCGGCAGGTAAGGCCATTGCAGGCAGAGAAGGTGTTTTAGTTGGCATTACTTCAGGTGCAGCATTACATGCGGCAGCGGTGTTGGCAAAACGCCCTGAAAATAAAGGAAAGATGATTGTAGCCCTTTTGCCGGATTCGGGAGACCGATATTTATCTACTCCAATGTTTACAGAAGAATGAGGTAAGAAATGAAAATATCGACAAAAGGAAGATATGCAGTACGGGTTATGCTGGATTTGGCATTAAATGATGAAGGTATCTGTATTAAGGTCAAGGATATTGCGGCCAGGCAGGGAATATCGGAAAAGTATCTTGAGCAGATTATTGCGTCTTTGAGTCGTGCCGGGTATGTGAAGAGTACACGGGGAGCCCAGGGGGGCTATCTTTTGAGTATGTCACCCGAAAAGTATACTGTGGGAATGATACTTCGGGTGACGGAGGGGAGTCTTGCACCAGTGGCCTGCCTTGAGGAGGGAAGTAACACCTGTGACAGACGGGATGTCTGTGATACACTGGGAATCTGGCAGGAGCTGGAGGAGGCAATTAACAAGGTGGTGGATGGAATTACGCTTGCAGATTTAATAAAAAGACAAAAGATTCGCGTGGAAGCAGTGAATCATGATATATAGTTGTCGTTGAAAAATGGGCGGCAAGATGATAGAATGGAATCAATTATATGCGAAGGGGTACAAGGGGAATGAATACAGAGCTGGAACAGATTGTCAAAGAGATAAACAAGGTTGTAAAGGGTAAGGAACGCGTGATTCGCAGAGTGCTGGCAGCAGTGCTTGCGGGGGGACATGTTCTCTTGGAAGATATACCCGGTGTCGGCAAGACGACATTGGCCATGGCTTTAGGCAAATCGATGGAACTTGATTATAAAAGAATGCAGTTTACACCGGATGTTTTACCCAGTGATATTGTAGGCTTTACCATGTATAATACAGCAACTAAGGAGTTTGAATTTAAACCCGGTGCGGTATTTTGCAATCTGTTTTTGGCAGATGAGTTGAACAGAACATCTTCTAAAACGCAGTCCGCTCTTTTGGAGGTTATGGAGGAGTCGAAGGTGACCGTGGATGGAATTTCGCATCCGCTTCCCACACCTTTTATGGTAATAGCGACGGAGAATCCTTTTGGTTCTTCGGGAACCCAGCTTTTGCCAGAGTCTCAGTTGGACAGATTTTTGATTTGTCTGAATATGGGCTATCCGTCTCATGCGGCAGCTGTGGATATCTTAAAAGGGAGTGCGGGCAAAAACCTGGATGCTGTGCAGAGTGTAATTAGTGTGGAGCGTCTTCTTGAATTGCGCAAACAGGCGGAGAATTTGCATGTAGAGGATAATATTTATGAATTTATTACCAACCTGACTGAGGCAACCAGAAATGATGACCGGATTTCATTAGGTGTTAGCCCCCGAGGTAGTATTGCGCTTCTTAAGATGGCGAGGGCAACGGCCTTGATGCGTGGCGGAGAATATGTTATTCCGGAGGATGTACTGGAGGTGATTGATTGCGTATGGAGACATCGTATTCAATTAAGTTCCAGGGCACGTGCAGAGGGAATGGATGTGTCAGATGTGATTATTGAACTTACGGAAAGGATACATGCAGTCTGATGGAGAAGAAGCTTCGACTGAGTATAAAGGGAGTGGTACGCACCCTCATATTGTATCTGCCGGTTGTAGGAATGTGGTATTTTTTTCGAAGTTATGTGCTTTTTATGGCTTTGGTGTTAATACCCTGCTGTGTGGTTCTGTCCGGAATACTCTTGTGGAAATCCAGAGATAAAATTCGGGCAGAAGCTGTTTTACCCGGTGGTAAGGTTGGCAAAAATACAGAGTTTAATTTTGATATTCGTCTGCATAATCAAAGCAGGATTACCGGATATACAGCGGATTTGACCTATGTTTACAGGAATGTATTTACAGGGCATTCGGACTATCGGAATCTGAAGTTATGGGCTGCGCCTGTGGAGGGATGTCAGATAAAGCAGCAATTAAAGAGTTGTTACAGTGGACGTGTGGAAGCCGAAATTGTTAAGTTTATCGTTTATGATCCATTGCATGTTTTCTGTTTATTTGGCTGCGAGGTTGGGGCATCTTCTATACTCGTATGGCCTAAATTTACAGAGGAATCGGAGGAGGAAATCTACAGCTGTGTGGAGGGATTTCCTAAGGATGACGAGAGTAAAAAGCGTGGTGCCGAATACAATCCGGATTACGATGTTCGTGAGTATATTCCGGGAGATGAATTGAAAAGTATCCATTGGAAACTCACGGCTAAGCAGGATAGGCTTATGGTGCGGGAACGTCTGGCGACCGGACGGGATAAAATGAATGTGCTTTTGCCCTTGAGCGGCAAGAGAGAAGAGAATGATGGTCTTTTGGAAGCGTTGTACGGATTAGGAAGAATTCTTTTGAAAAAGGAATATCCTGTACAGCTTTACTGGGTCGGCAAGGGGGGATTGCAGGGCTGTTTTATTGCAGAACCAGGTGAGCTCGAGAATGCCATCAGCCGGATATTGAGTGGTGAAGCTGTAGAAGGGAATGCGCGAGAATTGATGGAAATGGAGCATCCCGGCGAGAAATACATACTGATACAGACGGGAGTATACAAAGGTGCATATATTCAGTAGGAGAAAAAAAGAAGTACAATCAGAGCTTCAGCTTCTGCCGGTGCAGGAGAAGGAACGCTATGATATTTTTGCGGCGCTGGCGAAGGCGCTGCTTCTTTTCATACTTGTTTATGGCGCATTGGGTGGTTTTTTGTCTGCTTTTGAGATAGAGTATAATAAAGGTCTGTGCATGTGTCTGTTGTTTTTGCTGGCGGTGATTTTGAGCACTGCATATGAAACAGGGAAACGTTGGCTTACAAACCTTTTGAGTCTGGGGTTGTTTGGGTTCTATTTGTATATAGCAATTTCTAATTATTGGATCATTAATAGTGGTTATTATGCAATTATGAATGCAATGTTCCAGAAAGCCAGAGATTATTTGGATATTACGGGCGGTATAGAATATTCCACCGTAGTTCAGGATGAGTATTCCACAGTGACACTTTTTGTATTGTTTCTGGGTATGGTGGGCATTATTCTGTTTAATATACAGATGCAGACTAAGTGCGATTTTGTAGATATTGCAGTGCTTACATTTACACCTTATATTGTGCCTTTTTATCTGGAGTGCAGGCCATCCATGATTTATATGATACTTCTGTTTACAGGTTATGTCACAGTGGCAATCATACAGAGTGGTAATGTAAGAAAACATTTATCGGGACAGATGAGACGTGTGTTGCCGTTGGCGCTTTTATGTGTGGTTTTGGTGATTCAACTGTTTGCTTGGATAATACCGGAGACTATGTATAATAGGGCGATATCGGAGAGTAAACTAAAGACCGATTCCAGAGATAAAGTGAGCGAGTTAGCACGATATGGTATGTCTGCGTTGTTTCAAAGAACCTCTAACGGTGGCGGTATGAGTGGCGGAATGTTGAGCAAGGGTGGAGCAGTTATGCCCAATTATGAGACGGATTTGGTCGTGCGATATACTCCGTACAGTTATGATGCAGTTTATTTAAAAGCTTTTACAGGCAAGGATTATACCGGTAGCAAATGGACGCAGGCTAAAGAGGATGGAAGTGAAGATGGCAGGATGGAAAAGACCGTCCAAAGCCATATAGATGCCTATACAGAAAATAGTGCAGAGCAAGGCCGGGGCGTTATGGAAATTGAGTATGTGGGTGCGGATGTCGGATATGAATACCGTCCTTATTATACGGATTATGAAAATGTAGTACGCCGGGGAATTTGTTTTATTTATACATATTATCCCGGAGGAAAGATGTATGGATTGCACGAAATGGTAGATGAAGCATATCTTTCTGTTCCGGAAGCCTGTTATGAGGCGGTGGAAAGTGTATGTAAGGAACAGGGCTTTACGGGAGATGCGACACAGATAGCATTACAGATTGTAGATTTTTATGAGAATAATTACTCATATACCTTGAGACCGGGATTTTACTATGGCAATCCGGATTACATTTCTCACTTCCTTCTCGAGAGCAAGAAAGGTTATTGTTCTCATTTTGCATCATCGGCTACTATGTTGTTTCGTTATATGGGCATTCCTGCAAGATATGTAGAAGGATATGCTTTTTCCTATTCGGATGTAGTAGATGATGGTGAATTGGTTGAGAATGCGGAGTATTCAGCATATTTTGACGGATATTCGGCAATGGGGGAAACCGCACTGGTTGAGTTGGAGATTCCGGACGCTTATGCGCATGCATGGGTCGAAATTTATATAGATGGGGCCGGATGGATTGTAGTTGATCCGACTCCTGCCTCTACAGAAGAAGATACCACTTCTTTCTGGGATGCTTTTGCAAATCTCGGAAATGAAGGAGGAGTTCCGGATCTGGCAGATGGAGATATCGGACAGTATTTGGAAAATGCCATGGATGGCATGAGTTATGTATTTGTGATTGCCATTGTTTTGGGTGGAGCTTTTCTTGTGGTAAGATGTATCCTCAAAATAAGGCGTGAGCGGAAATTATCAGAACGTGAGCGTGTGCAATTGTCATACGAAAAATTGCTGCAATCTCTTAAACATAAAAATAAAGAGCATTTTAAGTTGCGTACAGTGGCACAGCAGATAAATTGTATGAGACAGACCTATGGTCTTGTAATTACACAGGAACAGGAACAGGCTCTCTATCAGGTTTATTTTGCACCTGAAATAGAATATGATTGTGAGAAACTGCGCAGTGAACTTATAAAATTGCGGAGGCAGCTATACATGGCACAAAGAGATAAGAATGCGTAGCAATTTTTGGCACTAATCAATCTCGAAATAGCACAATATTTGGCGCAGAATCTATTGCATCAGAGAGAAAAAATACGTATGATGAAAATAGAAGAAATGGTGATAATTCTATTGCAAATTCAGGTAACAAGGTATGTGTGATTCGGCTGTTTTAAATCAGTGGAAGGAGAGGTGTTAGATGCTTTATATTGGCGTAGATTTAGGTACCTCAGCGGTAAAACTGTTGCTGATGGATTCACAGGGAGAGATACGGAGGATTGAATCCAGAGAGTATCCTCTGTCATTTCCTCATCCCGGATGGTCGGAGCAGAATCCTCAGGACTGGTGGGAACAGACTTTGGCTGGTATTGATGCTCTTTTGCAGGGAGAGGATCGTTCTCAGGTGGCAGGTATCAGCTTTGGCGGACAGATGCATGGACTGGTGCTTTTAGATGAGGCTGATGAAGTAATTCGTCCTGCGATTCTTTGGAATGATGGAAGAACCGGTGAAGAATGTGATTATCTCAATGAGGTAATCGGTAAGGAGAAGCTGTCGGCTTATACTGCAAATATATCTTTTACCGGATTTACTGCTCCAAAGATTCTTTGGGTGAAAAATAAGGAGCCGGAGAACTTTGCAAGAATTTCAAAAATTATGTTGCCGAAGGATTATATCGCATACAAGCTCAGTGGAGTGCATTGTACGGATGTTTCTGATGCATCAGGTATGCTGTTGTTCGATGTGAAGAATCGCTGCTGGTCTAAGGAAATGTGCGAGATTTGCAGTGTGAAGGAAAGCTGGCTTCCTACCTGTTATGAAAGCTATGAAGTTGTTGGAAAGATTCTTCCCGAGGTTGCAAAGTGTTTGGGAATACCGGACTCCTGTGTGATTGCTGCCGGTGCCGGAGATAATGCGGCAGCAGCTGTAGGAACGGGAACGGTAGGTGATAACCGTTGTAATATTTCTTTGGGAACCAGTGGTACGATATTTATTTCTTCCAAACAGTTTGGGGTGGACAAATATAATGCGCTGCATTCCTTTGCACATGCAGACGGTAATTTTCATTTGATGGGCTGTATGCTCAGTGCTGCTTCCTGTAATAAATGGTGGATGGAGGATATTCTGGGCACTAAGGATTTTGGTGCAGAGCAGCAGGATATTACAGAAGATAAGCTTGGCGAGAATCATGTTTATTTTTTGCCTTATCTGATGGGGGAACGTTCTCCGCATAATGATCCTAAAGCGAGGGGAACCTTTATCGGTATGACAATGGATTCCACCAGAAGTGATATGACTCAGGCGGTTTTAGAGGGTGTTGCGTTTGCGTTGCGTGATTCATTGGAGGTTGCCAGAAGTCTTGGAATATGTCCGGAACGGACCAAAATATGCGGAGGCGGAGCTAAGAGTCCTCTTTGGAAAAAGATTATTGCAAATGTATTAAATCTCAAGCTGGATATTATTGAGAGCGAGGAAGGTCCTGCATTAGGTGCGGCAATGCTTGCTGCGGTAGCTTGCGGAGAGTATGCGTCTGTAGAAGAAATTGCAGAGAAAATGGTGAAGGTGGTAGCTACCGTAGAGCCTGAACCGGATTTGGTGGCCAAGTATGAAAATCGCTATCAGCAATTTAAGGAGATTTACCCCGCATGTAAGGCGGTTTATGAGAAACTTTTTTGAGAAAAGGGTTGTAACAGGAGAAGGTATATAAATTTATATTAACAGGAGGGTTATGTATGAACAATTTACCGCAGGTAAAAGTAGGTGTTGTGGCTGTGAGCCGCGATTGTTTCCCTGAGAGTCTGTCTGTTAATCGCCGAAAGGCATTGATGGCAGCATACACGGGGAAGTACGGAACAGAGGGGGTGTACGAATGTCCCGTGTGTATTGTGGAAAGTGAGATACATATGGTACAGGCTTTGGAGGATATCAAGGCAGCAGGCTGTAATGCTCTGTGTGTATATCTTGGTAATTTTGGACCTGAGATTTCTGAGACCTTATTAGCTAAGCATTTTGATGGTCCGGCCATGTTTATTGCAGCAGCAGAGGAGAGCCAGAATGATTTGGTGGGCGGCAGAGGAGATGCGTATTGTGGTATGCTCAATGCCAGCTACAATTTGAAGCTTCGTAATGTGAAGGCATATATTCCTGAGTATCCTGTGGGGGATGCTGCAGAGTGTGCAGATATGATTCATGATTTCCTTCCCATTGCCAGAGCAATTATCGGTCTTTCTGATTTGAAAATTATTTCTTTCGGTCCCAGACCACTCAATTTCCTGGCATGTAATGCGCCCATCAAGCAGCTTTATAATCTGGGTGTTGAAATTGAAGAAAATTCTGAGCTTGACTTGTTTGAGGCTTTTAAAAAGCATGACGGTGACGAGCGTATTCCGGCTAAGGTTAGGGAGATGGAGGAAGAACTTGGTGCAGGTAACTTAAAGCCTGAGGTGTTGCCTAAGCTTGCACAGTATGAGCTGACCCTTCTCGACTGGATTGAAGAGCACAGAGGATATCGTAAGTATGTTGCAATTGCGGGTAAATGCTGGCCTGCATTCCAGACTCAGTTTGGTTTTGTTCCCTGTTATGTAAACAGCCGTCTGACCGGTATGGGCATTCCGGTATCCTGTGAAGTTGATATTTATGGATGTTTAAGTGAGTTTATTGGTGCATGTGTCAGTGAGGATGTTGTAACACTTTTGGATATTAATAACTCTGTACCTGCTGATATGTATGCAGAATCCATTCAGGGTAAGTTTGATTATACCCACAAGGATACCTTTATGGGCTTCCACTGTGGCAATACCAACTCCAAGAAGCTGGCTTTCTGCAATATGAAGTATCAGATGATTATGGCTAGAAATCTGCCTGAGGAGGTAACTCAGGGAACTTTGGAGGGAGATATTATCCCCGGTGACATCACCTTCTATCGTTTGCAGTCTACTGCGGACAACATGCTGCGTGCTTATATTGCACAGGGTGAGGTTCTTCCTGTGGCAACCAAATCCTTCGGCGGAATTGGTGTGTTCGCTATTCCGGAGATGGGACGTTTCTATCGTCATGTATTAATCGAGAAGAATTATCCCCATCACGGAGCAGTTGCATTTGGTCATTATGGCAAGGCTTTGTATGAGGTGTTTAAGTATATTGGTGTTCCTGTGGAGGATTTGAATTTTAATCAGCCCAAGGGTATGATGTATCCCACAGAGAATCCTTTTGCATAAGTTAGTAACGTTTGTTCAGGGGGTGTCCGTCAGGACACCCTCTTGTGACGAGTATTTTTGAGGAGATATGGATATGACAAAGGATATGACAAACGGGTCCCCCATGAAATTGATTGTAGGGTTTGCTTTTCCTTTACTTTTCGGTTTTTTGTTTCAGCAGTTCTACAATCTGGTAGATACTTTGATTGTAGGCAGATTTTTAGGTGTCGATGATCTGGCAGGTGTGGGAGCAACGGGTTCTATCAATTTCCTGATTATCGGTTTTTGTATGGGAATCTGTAGTGGTTTTTCCATACCGATTTCTCATAAGTTTGGAGCAGGGGATTATGAAGGGGTACGTAGATATGTGGCTAATGCAACATGGTTGTGTATTGGATTTGCGGCTGTATTGACCGTTTTAACTGCAGTGTTTTGCAGAGATATTTTGGTGTTGATGCGAACGCCTGAGGATATCATAGACAGTGCATATAATTATATTTTTGTTATTTTCTTAGGAATACCGGCAACTTTTCTCTATAATATGGTGTCGGGTGTAATCCGCGCATTAGGTGACAGTAAGACGCCGGTTATTTTTCTTGTCTTGTCTTCTTTTGTCAATATCGGCTTGGATTTGGTGCTTATTATCCATTTAGAGCTTGGTGTGATGGGAGCAGCTTTAGCAACCGTGATTGCACAGATAGTTGCAGGAGTAGGCTGTCTGTTATTTATGATTCGGAAATTTGAGATTTTACATATTCAAAAAGATGAGTGGTCGGCAGACCGTCATATGATGGGAATTCTGTGCGGGATGGGGATTCCTATGGGGCTTCAATATTCTATTACTGCGATTGGAAGTGTGGTGTTGCAGAGTGCGACCAATATGCTTGGTTCTGCGGCGGTGGCAGCAGTGACAGCCGGAGGAAAAGTTGGGGGATTTCTGGCATGTCCGTTTGATGCACTGGGGTCGACGATGGCTACCTATGGTGGACAAAATGTGGGAGCAGGCAAGTTGGAGCGACTGGGAAAAGGTCTGAAAGCATGTGTAATACTGGGTATTGGGTATTCTGTAATTGCGTTTTTGATTGTACTTGTTGGCGGAGAGGGGCTGGCAAGATTGTTTATGAAAGATGCAGAGGTCGCTATTATTGAGAATATAAAGACTTATTTGATATTTAATACAGCAAGCTATTCTTTGCTGGCTTTAGTAAATATTGTAAGATTCCTGATACAGGGGATGGGATTCCCGACCTTTGCAATTCTGGCAGGAGTATTAGAAATGATTGCACGAACAATCGCAGGAATCGTACTGGTTCCGATGCTGGGATTTGTAGGAGTCTGTATGGGTAATCCCGCAGCATGGATTTTGGCAGATGCCTTTTTGATTCCTGCATATTTTATTGTAAAAAAACGACTTTATAAACGGATGGATAGTGCCAATTAATCGAGTTCGTCCTGCGATGCAGCAACTGCGGATACAACGGAGGATACAACTGCTACAACAACTGCGAAGATGATAATTAACAGTCCTCCAAATAAAATGAAACCTACTTCCATGGCAAAATACTCCTTTGATGATTTTTTCAAATTATAGCACATCATGTCGACAAAGACAACCGCAAACATATTTTAAAATTTTTCAAATTAGTTATTGACATTGTGTTTTAAAAGGTGTAAATTGTGTCTTACCCGGTAACGACGGTTACCGGGAGACATATCTTTTTTTCAAGGACCATATCCGGTCATGATACCATTATTTTTAACAACATATTTTAATTTATGCGACTTACTGTGAGGATATAGTAGGAGATTTGTTGGAATTCTTTATTTTCAGAAAGTCGGGATTGGAGGATGCATGCAGGATATTTTACAACAAAATATGCAGTCAGATGATAGTGTGTCAGAAGGTTTGCGTGAACTGGTGGACGACTATCTGACACAGAAACAGGCATCTCTTATGCAGATGCGGAGAGGAAGTCTTAGCAGGGAACAGTTTATGCAGGATGCATGGGAGCATCTGCGAAGGCGAAAATACGTGGAAGAAAGTCTGGCAGAACAGATTTTAGAGGCTTTTGAACAATATATTTTTGGTTATTCCAGACTCTCTGCATTGATAGATGACAGAGCAATTTCGGACATACGGGTTGTCAGTCATGACAATATTCGTGTGAAGCGTGATGGTCAGCGGATGGATGCAGGAGTCTGTTTCGATTCGGAAAAGGAATATCGGCAGTTTATCGATTATGTGGCTGCCAAAAATCAGGTCAATATATCAAATCTTAACGCAATTCAGCGATTTACCGATACGGATAGTCATCCGGATTTCATTCTTCGGTTTACCCTGTCAATGCCAATTGTAAATACTTATAGTGAACCTTATTTGTGTATACGTAAGGTACCCAGATTTTTTCCGCAGGTGAGAGAACTGGTAAGCAGACAAATGATGAGCGAGGATGTTGCACGGCTATTGGTGCAGCGTTTTCGGCAAGGTTCTACGCTTATTTCCGGTGGTAATTCCTCCGGGAAAACGACTTTATTAAATGCTTTGAAGGAGACTTTGCCGGACAATATGGCTGTGCTTGTAACACAACAGGCAGATGAGCTTACAACGCAGATGCATCCGGACATGATGTTTTTGCACAGTCTTCCGGGGACTACGGAGAGTAAGGTGAGTTATGACCTAAAGCATATCAGTATAGCAGGCCTGACTATGGATGTAGACTGTTTTATCATTGGAGAGATTAAGGGAGAGGAAGCATTATACCTGCTGAATGCGGCATGTACCGGTCAATTGTGTGCAGCAACAATACATTCATCTTCGGCAGAAAAAGCTGCGGACAAATTAGTTGACTATGCTATGTATGAAAGCAGATACGCCAGAGACGAGCTGATGCGAATGATGGATTGTTTTCAGACCATTGTTTTTATGGAACATTTTAAGGTGCGCCAGATTTTGGCCTGTAAGGGATGGGATGAGAACACTAAGAGACTGATTTATGAAAGTCTGATATGAAAAAGTGCAGAAAGGAGGTGAAACAGTGGAAATTGTGTTGCATGGGATAATCCTTTTCTTATTGATAACGGGATGTCTGCTTTTGTTTGTGCGCGTCAGGTGGTTAGAGATGGCTAGCAGTTTTATGCGAAGGAGCCGGGAAGGCATGGATGTTGCTGCAGGAAGACGTCTGCTTGAAAATCGCAGACAACTTATGACACTGCAGAAAAATCATTCTTTTTGGTACAAGCTGGAACAGGAATTGAATTATAGCGGTTTAAAGCGCAGATTCCCATATCTTACAGCTGAAATATGGATTGTTTTGAATATATTGGCAGCAGGGGTGGTAAGTGTAAGTTTATTGGTATGTTATGGATGGAAAACAATGTTTATCGGCCTTGTGGTAATGGGATTATTAGAATATTTTTACTTATATTTTTGCAAAATGAGAGCTTTTCGAAGTGTTAATTCCAATCTGATTAAGTTTTTGGATTTTCTGGGGAATTATAGCATTACTTCGGGAGAAGTGACAGGTATTTTTGCACAGATAAGTAAGTATGTGGATGAGCCGCTCAAGACAGTGCTGGAGGAGTGTAGCTACGAGGCGCAGACTACAGGAGATGCAAGTCTTGCATTATTATCTATGGCGGAGAAAATAGAACATCCGAAGTTCAAAGAGCTGGTACGCAATATGGAGATTAGTGTTCGGTATTGTGCGGATTTTTCTCTCTTGGTCAAAAACAGTCGACGAATGATGAGGGAGTATTTGCGTCTTGGTGAGGAACGAAGAAGTCTGTTGCGGGAGGCTTTGATTAATATGATGCTTTTAGCCGGAATGTCTGTTTTTACACTGGTTGTGGTGAATGGATTATTGGAGACTTCCATATGGGTGATTTTATGGGATACTATACCGGGTCGGATTGCATTGGGTATTATCGGATTTATTTTCCTGCTGTTTGCAGGCAAGCTTATGGAAAGGAGGTGAGAAGGTGAGTGGAAGTGTATATACACATCGGCTTCTGGTCTGGCAATTAGTTGCTGCATTCATTACCTTTATAGGTGTGCTGATGGTTTGCAAACAAGGGACAGGACGCAAGGTGTTAAGGTCCTATGAGGAACTATCAGGTTATTTGTCGGGTAAGAGCAAAGATATGGGCTGGTACCAAAATACGGACAGGAAATTGTGCAAAAACGGGGCTGTGTTTCATTTTGGGAAATGGTTGAATCCGGGTAGTTTTTTGGCATTAAGTGTGGTGTTGGCAGGTATTGGTTTCATTGTCGGCATCCAATGGAAAACAGTTTATGGAATTCTGTTTGCCGGGCTGGGTTATATTTTGCCGGAGATTCTTATGCGATATTTGAATTATCGGGACAATGAGCGAATGTTACCTGAAATAAAGCTGATTTATAACGGTCTGGAAATGCAGCTTCAGGCAGGGGTGTATGTAACGGATGCGTTGGCGGAATGTTATGCGGGGGTACAGGAACTGCGACTTAGGCAGGCACTTTTGGATCTGGCGGGAGCGGTTACGGTGAAGGCGGACGTCTATGAAGCGCTGAACCGTTTTCAGCAGAGTTTTGACAACCGTTATATTGATGCTATGTGTATCACTTTATTACAGGCAATGGAATCCGGTCAGGCAGTGGAACTTCTGAGAGACATTGCCGAACAGGTAAAAGATATGGAAGTATCTGTTATGGGGCGTAAGAAGGCCGCTCTGGACAGAAGTGTTACTTTTTATCAACTTGGAATTCTGGCAGCAGTATTAGGTATTGTGCTGTATGCCTGTGTGACGCAGATGTTTGTATCTGCATTGAGTTTCTAGAAAATTAAGATTAACGAGGAGGATTTATTTTATGGAGTACTTAAATAAGATTAAGAATTTTTGGGTGAAAAAAGAGGAAGGTATTGATGGTATTTTGGTGACGGTGGGCCTGTGTATTATTGCACTGCTTTTGTGTGTGGTAATGAAGGAAAGTCTGGGTGATTTTATTCAGACAATTGTGGAGGGAATGACTACTAAGGCAAACGAATTGCTGAGTGGCGTGAGTGTTTCTCCCGGGGTGTAAAAAATGAAGGGCAAGAAGTTTACTCCAGTCAGAACAAAAGATTGCGGGAATGTAGGAAATATCATGGTTACCGGAATTTTTGTGCTATGCATGGTAGTGGTGATGCTTTCGTTTATGGATAATATGAAGTTGATACAACAAAAAGCGGAGGTGGATCAGCTGGCCAGACGTTATATTTTACGGATGGAGACGGTCGGTGGTCTTTTGACAGAGGACAGAGACCGATTGGTGGAAGAACTTACCGCGTTGGGAATTACGGCTGTTGATTTGAGTGGTACAACGATGGACGAAGCTGAGTATGGAAGCAAAATAGAATTACGGATTCGAGGATTGGTTGGAGGAAAGTATGAAGTTGAAGAAACAAGGGTTTCTACTGCAAAAAATTAGACAGAAGGATTCCGGTCAGGTGGAATGGGCCGCGGGTTTGTTTTTTCTGTTAATACTGGCGATTGTGTTGTATACCAGACTCCAGCTTGCTTCGTGGAGTTCGACGGCGGTATATATGGAGGACGCTTTGGCGGCCTCCAACCTGGCCGCAGCTATTATTGATTTGGAGGAGTATGGAAGAACGCATACTGTTTGTATAAAGGATGAAGAGGGGGCATTGGCAATTTATAAGGATGCCCTGAGAACAAATTTGGGACTGGATGAGCAGTGGAAATGTCTGAATGAAAGTCTGATAACAGGACCGGTAGAGATTGTAAATTTTACAATTTATAATGTGACAGGTCAACAGGTTGAGGTTATTCGGATGGGAATGAATGGTGATGTATTGGAGCGAAGGGTGGATGCAGTTGGAAGAGTTACCGCGCCGGACGGTTCTATTGTAGAGCATACAGGTATATATAGTGAAATCAAATTTTTCGTAAAGGGTTTTCCGGGAATGATGGTAGAGGCCGGCAAGGGAAAACTTGTAGATATCGTAGCAGAGGAAGGAGCAATGAATGAGAACGGATAAAAAGCGGACAGGGTCCGGATTATGGATGGGAAGCATTATAGCTGCACTTATTGCAGCAATCAGTATTTTTATAGTGATGCTGCAGATGGAGAAAAAGGTACTTAGTGAATATGAAAAGGGATTCGTATACATGGCAGCAGTAGAGATTCCCAAGGGAGAATTTATTACTGATAAAAATATAGATAAATATTTGAAAGTGGTGGAGCTGGATGTGAAGCTGATACCGGAAACGGCTTTGACAAGCAGCGAACAACTGAATGGCCTGGTTGCAGCTACCACAATTGAAGAAGGGGTATTTTTGACCGAAGGGATGTTTGAGCAGGAGAATGTGATTACAAAGCAGATGGATCATCCGGTAATTGCCGGATTTAAAGCAGAGGATATTTATCAGGTGGTGGGAGGTGTGCTTCGGGCCGGGGACAGAATTCATATTTATACAGTGTCGGAAGCCGGAATAGCAGGACTGATTTGGGAAGATGTATTTGTACAACAGGTTTTTGACAGTAGCGGTAATTTGATTATGGCCGGTAATACGACTTCTGCTGCCCAACGAATCAATGTATATTTTGATGCAAAAGATGTAGAACGATTTTATACGGAGCTTGCCAGAGGGACTCTGAGGGTAGTAAAGGTGTGTGAGAGTGAATGAAAAAGTGGAAAATATGGAGTGGATTAATTGTATTACTTTTTATTTTTCAAATAAATTGTCTATTGGTGAAGGCGGAGACGATTTATAGTAGCCCATATGTAAGCTTTTCGCCGGATGGGCAGGCCTGGACAACGGATGCGGGTAACAAGAATGTGGTTTGGTATGCGGCAGATGGGACTGATGATGTAGAGACTGGAGTGAAACGCATGTTGTTGGATTTGCAGACAGGGGAACATTATTATTCCTACAAGCGAACCGGTTCGGTGCCGGTGGCCAAGTGGATGGTACATACTCCTAAGGTAAATTGTTGTCATAATGCGTATCCGTCGGATGGGGAATTTCATGGTGTGGACTTTGTGATGCAGACTTGCTATAAACCGCATTTTTCCGGATGGAGACCTGTATGTGCAGATTGCGGGAGAGTGATTGCGCAGTGGAATTTCTATATGAGCAAGCAGGCGGCAAGTAGTTTGAGTTATTTGGAGTTTGGAGAGAATATTTATTATTACTATCTATGTCCCTTTAACCGTAATTTGGAGATGGGAATGTCTATGCATCATCACACATGTATGGAGATTTCTGCAAATCGCTACCGGGTGGTGTATGATTCCAACACCGGTGACGAATTGTATAGCGGTTACATGGCACCCAGCTTTCATATGTACAATAATGCAACTACATATGAAGGCAGAACAGTTACGCCCCAGACGCATCTGAATCTGAACAGCTATGGCAGAATCGGTTGGGAATTTGCCGGATGGAACACTGCTTGTGATGGTAGTGGCACATGGTTTGAAGATGGCGCAGAAATTTGGAATTTATGTGAAGAAGATTATAATCAGGATGATGAGATCGGGACGGTTGTTTTGTATGCTATGTGGACGCCGTCTGAGAGTATTCTGGAGGTTGACCCCAATGGGGGATATTACTGTGGAGAAGAAGGTATCACAGAAATTGAAGGTGGGTATGGGTCTGTTTATATTGTGGACCGTAGAGATATCTGGGCGCCGGATGATGTGGAGGTTTGTTTTGATACCTGCGGAGGTGATGAGTTGGATCCCATTTACTTGTCTGTTTATTTCTCAGAATGGAAGCAGTCGGTGCCGTTTTATGGGGAGTTGCAGGGAAAGGAATACCGATATAGCGGGCCGGATGGAAGCAAAGACAGGATTACTGCTCTTTATGAAGTGGATGATTGTGAGTTGCCGGAACCATATCGGGAGAATTATTCTTTTGCCGGATGGTACTATGATCCGGAATATAAGAAAAAGGCCGGAGATGTGGACTCTGAATTTTCTTCCGGAGAAGATGTTACATTATATGCACAATGGGCGGAACTTGTACTTACCACAGAAGAAAATGAGTTTACCAGCTATTCCGGCGGTGCTTTAAATTTATTCTGGAATCAGGATGATGGCCGGATTAAGAGCTACAAAATCTATCAGTGCAGGGCAGGAGAGGAATGGCATGATATTTATGAGTTGGAAGATGATGTTGAAACAAGGGAGTTTTGTAGAGAGTTTGTTTATTGCAGGAATGAAGAAACATTTACTGTGCCATATACCGGATTCTATTATATAGAGGCATATGGTGCCCAGGGAGGAACTTATGGTGATTATACCGGGGGGCTGGGCGGTATGGTAAAGGGAAAATTCTGGCTGGAGCAGGGACAGGAAGTGACGGTATGTGTTGGTGGACAGAGTGGATTTAATGGCGGCGGAGGATCCTCTGTATTTCAGCATGGTGGAGGATATACCTCGGTAAGTACGGAGGATACATTACTATTGATTGCCGGAGGCGGTGGAGGTGCCGGGGATGCCGGTAATGGTGGCGCAGGAGGCATGGAGACCAGCCTTGTAGAAGAAGGACACGAAGGAGAATATGGCGGTGCAGGAGGTGGTGGAGGTTATTTAGGAGGCCGCTCCGGCGAAACAGTGGTGCATTATCATGAAGAAGGAGTGTGCAATCATATTCATGAGGGAAGTCCTTCGAAGAATGGAGGCTGTTATACACAGCCAATTAAGTGCGGAAAACGTCTGACTCATACACATACAAGAACAGAATATTGGTCATGGGGTGGGTCGGATGAGTCGTATTGTCCCAACTGTGGTGCAGATGCGTCGAAAGGAGAAGAGTGTATTGGACATGAAACCAAACATTATCGGCATGATTGTTCGGTGCATGGGACACAGGCAAGCAATACAAATTCTTCAAAACCCTCGGTGTGCCCGGCTATAGCAGAGTATGGACTGACCTGCGAGCGGTCGGAAGAATATATTTGTGGTTATCCCTATGATGGTTACATAATCAGTGCGCTACCCTCTTATGGGGGAAGCAGTTATGCGAATGATGAATTGTCGCCGGCTTATACCAAAATACCCGGAGTGCGTCAGGGAAATGGTTATGTTGTAATTAGAGGAGAAGATTTGAAATTTTCCACAGACACGACATTGGAAGATGTTCCGGCATTTGATATGGCGGCGCCACGACCTGTTGATGTAGAAACAGTCAGACTGGTTCCGGAGGATGAGAGGTCTGTATCTGTGTGGTGGGACAGTGTACAGGATTTAGGGACAGTGTACTATCATAAGGCAGAATCCTATCTTGCAGGTAGAGGGACGATGTTGTCTGTGTCCAATATAACGGCGGATAATATGGTATCCGGTTTGATCGGATATATCTATCAAGTGGATGGTCACACGGATACTTTGCTGGATGGAAGAGAGGGAAAGTTTTTGAGTGCTACGGAGGCGACTGCAAAATTAGTAGTGGATTTAACAGAAGAATACCGGTATATGCATGTTGTTTCGATAGATGGTGCGGGGAATATCAGCGAAACGGTTCATTTTCCAATTGGAAGCCTGGAAGGTCATAATGAAGGAGTTAAGTGGCCTGTTTTGACAGAACCGCTTAGGCTGGTAGAATCAGAATCATCATATCATAGTGCAGAGGAAGACTTATATTATGTAAGATGTGATGGCACTGCGCCATTTGTACTGGAGTATAATGCAATTATGCAGGGGGCAGCAACGTTGAATTATCAGTTAAATTATGCCATGGTAGAGAGTGCAGGACTGAACGGAAACAGGGTAAACAATATTGTGTATATACCTTCAAGTGGTGTATCTGATGAGGTGAAAGAATATGTAGCAGCCGATTTAAGGTTTCGGACAGATGGTGAAGGTTATCTGCAAAATGGCAGTTCCGTTTATGCCAACAGGAGCAATCGATGTCGGAGAATAAATGTAAGGCAGGAATATATTTTGGCTAAAGCAGCACACGGACAGCGAATGGAACTGGTGCCGAGGGCAGGTGTGGATGATGCCGGTAAGATAGTGTACTCCGAATATGATAAAGATAAAGCAAACGGTATTTGGATTGTAGGAGATGGAGAAGCTCCTGTGATAACCGGAATGGAAATACTGGAGAATCTGGATGTTTTAGACCGGCGTACACAGAATGTGCTTTTGCACGTGACTGCCAAGGATGAACATAGTGGTATAAAAGAATTTTATATAGAAATTGAAAATCTTGATAATGGAGCAAAAGGGATATATATTCCTAATGAGTACGGAGTGATTGAGGTTGATATATGCGCAGATGTAGCAATATTCAGTGGAGATTTTGTTGTAACTGCATTTGCTACAGACAATGTGGGGAATGTAAACCGTTTGTGTTATGGGACCACAGAGTTTGATTTGAGGGCAGAGATTAAGAGCTTTTTTGATCCGCATGAGCCATTGTTTAAAAAAGGAGAGAGCGGATGTTTGAATATCACTTCATGGGGATATGCAGAACGGATAGAAGTGGAATTCCCGGAGGCATTTACTGTATGCAATCCCTTGTTAAACCATGTTTATGAATATGAGTTAAAGGGAGCCTATAAGCAGGAGGAACAGTTGGTATTTATGATTCCGTTAGAGGTGCCGGATGGGATGGATTATACAGTGACGGTGAGAGCTTATAAGGCTGATAAAATGATTGAACAGCATCCTGCTTTGGCAGTGCTTGGAGTAAATGGCAGTATACTGGATGATTTGCGCACACGTTTACGATAGGTTGAATAAGAAGCAGGTGATACTATGAGTGTATTTTTGTGGATATTGGGGCTGTTATTGTTTGCGAATGGTTTATTGGTAGCCTGTATTATGGATATAAAGGAACAGATGGTATACCGTTTCTTGTGGTTGATTAGCGGAGTCGGAGCTGTATTGTTGTTGGGGGGCAGAGTATATGCAGATGGTATGCAGACAGAGTGGATGATGGAATTGCTGTTTTTTATTGCGCTGCAGCAACTGTGGTTTAAACGGTTCTATGGCAGGGCAGATTGTCATGCGTACTGTGTATGTGCGGTTGCAATGAATGCTTTTGGTCTGGTGTTGATAGATTATGTAATGCATATGCTGATTACTTTTGTGGGACTTGCGGTAGTACAGTTTCTGAGGAGAAATGTTGGATGCGGTGGCAGATTAAAAAAGCCGGTGGCACTGATTCCTTATATTACAATTGCTTTTTGGGTGTGGGTTGATTTTAGGGGCGGAAAATGGTACATTTAGAGATAGATGTGGGAAACTACGGTATTTTACAAAGGAGTGTGTGTAAACATGAGTACAGCTGCCGGGGAAATTACCATTTCTCTTTGCATGATAGTAAAAAACGAGGAGCAAGTGCTTGCACGCTGTCTGGACAGTGTGGCAGATTTGATGGATGAAATCATAATTGTAGACACCGGCTCCACGGACAAGACAAAGGAGATTGCGGCGCAATATACGGATAAAATCTATGATTTTGAGTGGATTGATGACTTTAGTGCGGCCAGAAATTTTGCTTTTTCCAAGGCGTCCATGGATTATATTTATTCTGCGGATGCTGATGAGGTTCTGGATGCGGAGAACCATGAACGGTATCGTCTGTTGAAGGATAATCTGTTGCCGGAGATAGAGATTGTACAGATGAAGTACGGCAATCAGTTAGAGTTTGGTACGGTGTACAATTATGATGAAGAATACCGCCCTAAGCTGTTCAAACGCCTACGGGAATTTCAGTGGCAGGAGCCCATTCATGAGATGGTTCGTCTGGAACCGATTGTGTATGACAGTGATATTGTTATCACACATAAACCGCATAGCAATCATGCGGAGAGGGATTTAGCTAATTTTCGTAAGCAGATCGACAGAGGGTTGCGTCTGTCCACACATCTGCATGAGATGTATGCAAGGGAACTTTTTGTGGCAGGAAGAGATGAGGACTTTTTGGCAGCAGAGGAGTTTTTTGCAGCATCGGTAAAAGATGTGGGAAGAAGTCCGAAGGAGTTTGCGGAGGCTTGTTGCGTGGCAGCCAGAGCGGCCAGACTGCGTGGAGACAATGAGACCTTTTTTAAGTATGCAATGAAGCTTACTGCAGGAGAGGGTTGTGCGGAAATCTGCTGTGAACTTGGAGATTTTTATCTAAGTCGTGGTGATTATGAGGAAGCTGCGGTATGGTATTATAATGCAGCTTATGAGACAGAAGCTGCCATTGCTCTTTCGGCAGCCACGGACAGACCTTTTCAGGGACTCATCGCGGTATATGAGGCTCTCGGCATGGAGGAACAGGCTGAGAGTTACAGACAGGAATATGCAAAGATTGGCTAGACGAATATAGTCCGGCGTGATACAATACATACTTAGTTAATTAAGATAGAAAATGTGCCTGCGCTTTAATTGGCAGAGTGGGGCAAGAACGGAGAGTAACGCCATGAAATGGGAAGATAATGTGCGAAAAGTGGTGCCTTATGTGGCTGGAGAGCAGCCTAATAAGCCCAATATGATTAAATTAAATACCAATGAGTGTCCCTATCCCCCCGCACCGGGTGTGGAGAAGCTGGCAGCAGGATTAAACTGTGATGCGTTGAGACTGTATCCTGACACCAATGCAACACCCCTTGTGGAAGAGTTGGCAGCCTATTATAAGGTAAAGCCTGAGCAGGTGTTTGTGGGTGTGGGTTCTGATGATGTAATATCTATGGCTTTCATGACTTTCTTTAACAGTGACATGCCGATTTTATTTCCGGATGTAACCTATTCCTTCTATGATGTGTGGGCAGAGTTACACAAGATTCCTTATAAGACTTGTGCATTGGACGAGAACTGGCATATTCGTCCGGAGGATTACAAGCAGGAAAATGGTGGTATTATTTTCCCTAATCCCAATGCGCCTACCGGTCTCATGGAAGATTTGAGTGTTATAGAGGAGATTCTGGAAGCTAATCGCGATGTGGTTGTGATGGTGGATGAGGCATATGTGGACTTTGGTGGAGTTAGTGCGCTTCCTTTGATTGAAAAGTATGATAATCTTCTTGTGGTTCAGACCTTCTCCAAGTCCAGAGCGATGGCAGGACTTCGAATTGGATTCTGTATCGGTAATGAGAAGTTGATTCAGTATCTGAATGATGTAAAATTCTCCTTTAACTCCTATACCATGAATTATCCTTCACAGGTGATGGGAGCAGAGGCTGTGCGTGATGATGCATACTTCAAAAAGGTTACCGGCAAGATTGTAAATACCAGAGAGCGTGTAAAGGATGAGTTGAAAAAGCTGGGATTTTCTTTCCCAGATTCCAAGACCAACTTTATCTTTGCAACGCATGAGAGTGTTCCTGCGGAGGACATTTTCAAGGCGCTGCGTGAGCAGGATATTTATGTGCGTCACTGGAATAAGCCTCGTATCAGTAACTATCTGAGAATCACTGTGGGAACAGATGCCCAGATGGATAGTCTGCTTGCATTTTTGAAGCAGTATCTGGCTGAGAGAGTATAAAGTATAAAGAGGTATTGATATGAGTGCATATGGTGATTTTGCATATGTATATGATGAATTTATGGACGCCACTCCTTACGGGGAGTGGTGTGCTTTGCTTGTGGAGTTAATTGAAAAATATGGAGTGTCCAAGCCGGTTCGTGGTGCGGAAGATGCGCTGGAATCGGAGCGCAATCTGGTGTTGGATCTGGGTTGCGGAACAGGTACCCTTACAGAGCTTTTGTATGAAAAAGGCTATGATATGATTGGTATAGACAATGCGCCTGATATGCTGGAGATTGCCATGGAGAAGCGGGCGGAGAGTGGTTCACAGATTCTGTATCTTTTGCAGGACATGCGGGAACTGGAGTTGTACAGTACCGTGGGTACTGTGGTGAGCGTCTGCGATTCCGTGAATTATATTCTGGAAGAGGAAGAACTTCTGGAGGTATTCAAATTAGTGAATAACTATCTCTATCCGGGCGGCGTATTTATATTTGATTTTAATACAGACTATAAGTACCGCGAGGTAATCGGTGATACTACCATTGCCGAGAGTCGGGAAGATTGTAGCTTTATTTGGGAAAATTATTATGACGAGGAAAGTCGTTTGAATGAATATGATGTGACTGTCTTTGTGCAGGAGGAAGGAGAATTGTTTCGACGGTTCACGGAGAATCATGTGCAGAGAGGTTACACGGTAGAACAGATGAAGAAATTGGTTACACAGGCCGGAATGGAGCTTGTGGAGGTGCTTGACGCGGATACCCATGAGGATGTAACGGCGGAGAGTGAGAGAGTATATATTGTGGCAAGAGAGGTTCAAAAATGAGTGATTATATTGTAAGAGCAACTGCTGCAAATGCCCAGATTCGTGCGTTTGCATGTACAACGAAGGAATTGGTTGAGGTGGCAAGGGCCGCTCACAACACCAGTCCCGTGGTTACCGCCGGTCTGGGCCGATTGCTCAGTGCGGGAGCTATGATGGGCAGCATGCTTAAGGGAGATAAAGATATCCTGACACTACAGGTGAAGGGCGATGGTCCGGTAAACGGAATTACGGTAACGGCAGATTCCAAGGGAAATGTAAAGGGTTATGCTAATGTGCCCGATGTAATTCTTCCCGCCAATGCAGTAGGCAAGCTGGATGTAGGTGGCTCTATTGGTGCAGGATATCTTCGGGTGATTAAGGATATGGGTTTAAAGGAGCCCTATGTAGGACAGACAGAGCTTCAGACCGGTGAGCTTGCTGAGGATTTGACTTATTATTTTGCAGTGTCCGAGCAGGTGCCTTCCTGTGTGGGACTGGGGGTGCTCATGGAGCGTGACAATACCGTGCGTCAGGCAGGTGGATTTATTGTACAGCTCATGCCTTTTGCAACGGAAGAAGTCATCAATCGTCTGGAGGAGAATTTGCAGAAGATTGCTTCTGTGACCACTATGTTGGATGCCGGCAATACTCCTGAGCAGATGTTGGAACTGGTGCTGGAAGGCATGGAGCCTGAGGTGTTGGATACCATGCCTTGCGCATTTTATTGCAACTGTGATAAGAAACGTATAGAAAAGGCGTTAATTGGTGTTGGCAAGAAGGATTTGCAGGAGATGATTGATGAGGGCAAGGAGATTGAGGTGAATTGCCACTTCTGCAATCATGACTATGTGTTCTCTGTGGAGGAGCTCAAGGCGTTGTATAAGCGGTCCAGATAGGAAGAAGCAGAAGTGTTTATCAGAATAAAGTATTAGGTGAGAGGTCGTGGATTTACTGTGTGTATTTTCTTCCATTGACCTCTCATCGTCCTTTTCTCCGACTTACAAGTTGTTGTATTCTCGCTAGTAGGGGCATTGATTATGTCCCTCGTCCTAATTCCCCGACTTACAAGCAAGTGAGTTCTCATTGGTAGGGGCATAGACCTCGCACTTCGTCCTAATTCCCCGACTTATTAGCAATTGAGGCCTCAGTGGTAGGGGCACAGACCTGGCACCTTGTCCTAATTCCCCGACTTATCAGCAATTGAGGCCTCAGTGGTAGGGGCATAGACCTCGCATCTCGTCCTATTTTCCCGACTTGAAAGCAATTGAGTCCTCACCAGTAGGGAACAATGCCATCGCACCCTGTCCATTTCCCCGACCTACAAGTCATCGAACCTTCTCCAGTAGGAGTATAGACCTTACTCTACATCATTTCACCCCAACCTACAAATCATCCTATCTTCACCAGTCGGGATAGACACAAAAAGCTGTCGCTAAGTCAAAAGTCTCGATTGGTATAACCGTTTTTTTGAAGGATGCAAACTTACTATTTCTATTCAATTTTTGCAACAATATGTATACCTGAGTGCTTTTGTTGGAATTGTACTATAATGGAAGTTAGAGTAATCTGTAAAAAATTATGATATTACTTGCTTTATTGTAAAAAAAGTAATATTATATATAGTGAAAATAAGTTGCAAAATGATACTAAGTAGATTCGACAGAGGACTAACACTTTGAAAAAAGTATATAAAAACGTATTTGATTTTAATGCAACAAGTATGCAGCCGGACGGAGAGGAATTTAGAATTGGACATATTTCAGAAGAATTGACGGCGCGTATTGAGAATTTCAGGAGTCAGGTTAACATAATAGAACAGAAAGCATCTATGCCATGTCTTGTTATGATTATCAAATTTATATTGAATTTTGTGTGGATATGTTTTCTGGGAGGAACGTTGCGGAGCTGGGCAGAAGGAACCGCCTGGAATCAGATGTATAAAAATGCACCGGTATTATTTTATGTCGGAATAGGAGCTTTTGTGTGCTGGGTTTTCTTGTTTGTTTTTGAATTCAGTAAGAAGAATAAAGCGTATAAAGAAGCAGATCAGGAGGGAATAAATCGACAGATAAAGATAATCGAAGAGCAAATCCGTATGGAAATGGGAGTTCCGGAGGATGCAAAGTTTGTAGATATTCTTTGTCAGTGTTATGAAATAAAAAAGGGAAAAAAGAAGCTTTTGTTACAACCGTCAGATGCCGTTGTATATTTGAGAAATATGGAGATGTATGTCTGGCGAAAAGATGAGAGTTTGTTTTTTTGTGACCGAATGGATCTGTACAGGATACCGGTGGAATGTTTTGGGGAAGTTGAGCTAATAAAAAAACCACCGCTGCAGGTTTCTTCATGGAATAAGGAAGAGCCAATCAATGATAAGAAGTTTAAGGAATATAAGCCGTATCAAACAAATGCCGGAATTTTTGTAAAGCAACATTATGTGATTCATGTTAATGGGGCGGAAGAGGAATTCGTGATTCGCATTCCGAATTATGATTTTGCTACTGTGCAGAATCTGATTAGAGAGGATAGGTAGATTATGAAATATCAAATAGAAGGAAATGAACTGGTTATTAAAGGATTATTTTCAGAAAAACGCTATGATTTTCGGGAACTGACCAAAGTAAGCTTTGCAAAGGAGCTTTGTGTTTACAAGGAAGATAAGTGCATTTTAAAAGAAAAGGATGTGAATAAAAGGGTGATTTATGCCATGGATATACTCCATTTGGCTGTGAAAAACAATCTGATTATTGAAGACCAGGAATGGTTTAATGATGAAATTGCTGTAGAGGATGTATATAGTTACAGTATGTCCGTACAGGAGAAGATAAGAGAAGAATACTACGACTATGTAAAACGCGAGCTGGGTGAAGAATATGAATTGGTCGTTTCTACAGATTCGACGCCCTACCATGTCGTAGTGTTTGTTGATATATATCGAAATGGTGAGAAGGTGTATATAAAGGATGAGCAGGAATGGATTTGGTGCACATACTGGTTGAATGGAAATAAGGATTTACATTTAAGCTTTTTTGAACTGGTAATGCCTACTTATATAGATGTGCGAAAGCAAGACTTCAGACTGACAAAGCTGGTTGATTTGCATTACGATATGGAGGATATAGAAGACCAAATCAAGTCAATGAAACAATCAGGAGTTGTTACGGTGAGTAGTCTGTTGAAATAAAATTTGAATAGCAAGGAGAATATGTAAATGTTAGAAGCAATACTTAAGAAACTGTTATTTGGTTGGGCTATGAGCAGAGCAGAAAAAAAGGATAAGAAGTTTATTGAAAATTATACGCAGGAGCAGAATGAGGAAGGTGTTATTTTCAAGGGACGTGAAAGAGATTATTTGGAGAATCTTGCGGCAGCAGCCAGAATGGTTGGTAATATGTATGATATAGTAAGTTCTTCTTATACATTGTATTATGAAGACTATATTTATCTGAACAATTACAAGAAAGAAGGGTTGCGTATTACATATGCTCAGCTTGCGGAGTGTAAGAAAAACGGTGGTTTCAAATATAATAAGGGACGTGGAATTGTTACACTAAAGATGCAGGACAAGAAAAAATATTTAATGTATGTATGTGGTTCCGATACAGACCGCATAAAGGAAGCAGAAATCACCAAGCAGATTGCTTCTTTTTTACAGGAAAAATGCGGATTACAAATCGTGTAAGTTTAGAAGATTTTAGGAGGGGCGCATGGACGATAACGAAAAAGAGCAGCTAGAGCAGGATGTGCTGAAAAAAACATATAAATTTAGAGTATCCAGTCACATTTTTATGGGAAATGCAGTTATTGTCATCTTTGGTATTATGTGCTTTTTAAAGAGTATAGAGTATTTAAGGATGGATTCCCGTACCGCACATGATAACGAACAAATGACCATGTGTATCATGATGTTTTTTGTTTTTATATTTTTGTTTTTCTTCTGTAATTTCTGGTTCCCTATGTTGATGGGTAAGTTGCTGGATAAGGCCGGAAAGAAAAAAGAAGATACAAATATGAAAGCAAAAGAACAAATACATAACGTGCATTCTGCATTGCAAAAAATGACAGGGTCACAGGGAGTTATTG
Source organism: Lachnospiraceae bacterium (assembly GCA_015056885.1). GTDB lineage: Bacteria > Bacillota > Clostridia > Lachnospirales > Lachnospiraceae > Acetatifactor. The sequence goes on along the minus strand of SVFL01000024.1, from coordinate 7,348 downwards.
TTTGGGATACAATTTGTGTAGGGTGTCTGTTTTTTATCCTTGTGCCTTCTGCGATTGCGTCTTTGGTTGATAATGATAAAAACGCTAATGATACAATGCTTTTGTGGATAATTATTTTTTTGCTTATCATGTTGTTTGGTGGGCATAAGATAGGAAAAAATATAGGAAGAATCCGGCGTTATGACAAAAAGCTTTGCCAGTATACCAAACTTTATATGGATATTTCCGATGAAGATATTTATATAGCAGATGTGGATACTAGTATCAAGAAAGGCGTTATTGCCTTTACCGGTTATTGGCTGTTAACGGATGATTATATGCTTGGCAGACTTTCGGATATAAGTTATGAGCCTGTAGCAATACCAAGAAGTGCAATTGCTCATATTACTTTCTTTTTGGTAAGAACAGTTGATAGCAGGGGGCTGCCCATAGGAACCTTGCGCTTGCAATTAACTAATGGGAAGAATGTGGAATTGGTTATTGGAAGATTAAATGTTTGTAATCAGACACTTCGTGTGCTGAATGAACAAAAAATACCATGGAGTAAGGAAGAAATGAAATATTTATGATGTCGCAAAGGAGGATGGGTACAAATGAAGAAATTATTTACTGTAATTAGACAAGGAAAAATTGACGAAGTAAAGAACATAATAGAAAAGAAACCGGATTTGGTTAATTGTGTCGCAGGCGCATTGCCTAAAAAGGACCATGGTCAATCTCCCTTGCAAGTGGCATTGAAAACCGGCAACTATGAAATTGCTGATTATTTGATTCTACATGGTGCGGATATTAATTTTATGGAAGCTGAGGATGAGGATCCGGGAGTGCGTGCACCAGTGCTTTTTGATGCAATTAACTCTACAATTATGTCTCTTTGTTATAAAAGGATTAACGAGTCAGAGATTGCCTTTGGTTATGTGAAGATTTTGGTTGAAAGAGGGGCAGATGTAAATAAACGAGCATCAAACGGTTTTGATGCAATTAATTGGGCTGTGAGCAGTGCAGAATTGATATTTGAAAGAGCGAGTATATATCCGGAAGTTCAGGAGGCGGTACGAAAACAACTTACCAGAATTTTGGATGTGTTAATTGAGAACGGAGCGGATTATGTTGCTTGGGCAAATAGAGGACATTATGCAGAACCGCATCCAGGACCAAGTAATAAGAGTATGTTTATTGATGATTTTATCCCTGGAGATGAAACAGATATTGATAGGAACAAGAATTTGAGGATGTTTATGCAGGATTACTTCAACAGCAGAAATTTACATGTTTAATTAGTTTGTGATGCATAAGTGATGAAAAATAACAGTGATGAAGGATGCCCTAGGTTGTGTCAGGGTATTGAAGTGTTGGCATTGAATCGAGGGAGATGTAACGTTAAAGGAAAAATAAGATTATTTGATGATGAAGGATTTAATGGGCTGATTGAGAAATGTAGACATAGTTAATTGTCAAGGAGGCTAGTTTTTAGTGGAAATTGTTAATTTGATTCAACAAAAATATGGAGAATTGTGTCAACTGCGCGCTCCTTTGACAAAAAACAATGTGATAAAGCACGAAAATTTTTGCCTGATGAGTTATTCGAACTATTGAAAATCAGCAATGGAATAAATGAGGTAATGATAAATCCTAATACCAAGAAGGTTGAAGTAATAGACAGAATCATCTATTCTTTGGCTGAAATGAAAACACAAACGGATTGCTATCTGGGTGAATATGGTAACGAGGGAATTGTTTTTGCGGGTAATGGAGCTGGGGGATTTTTTATTCTAAAACCTGATGGAAGAGTTTTTCTATATGAATACAATGATTTAGGTGAAGAGTACTATGCGAATAGTTTGAGAGAGTATTTCAATAATTTTTAATTGTACAGATAAATTTAGAAAATAACCCTTTTTATGAGATGGGTAAGATTTATGAGTGATAAGATATATTGCAAAACTAGAGGAAATGAGGGGGTACAATGTGATATCAACTTGATACCGGAAATGCTGTCGTATAAAATGAAAACATAGGAAAAGGTGCCTTGGAAAATTAGGAGGGAAAAGTGATGTCTTTAGATTTAAGTTTTTGGAAATATGAGGAGGCTGTAAATTATAAGCCTTATGATGTATATGCTAGTTTATCTGATGGTAAAACAGTAACGGGTGTGGCTACATTACCAATTGATGAAGTTAGAGTAAAAATTGATGAAGTATTCGGTGCTTGGGAAAAGCTAGATGATGATCATTTGATATATGATGATGAGGTAATTGAGATTTACACAACAGAACAGTTTGTGAGATTTGATTGCTATGGAGTATCAGAGGATAATATGAATAAACTTATTGATATTATGCTTGAATTTGATTGTAGACTTTATGATTCTTCAATAGATGTAAGGTTTGATTAAAAATTCTGTAATTGTTCCTGCATTTCGGAAAGGATACAAACGCATGTTGAATTATATTGAGGTTATGGGCGATGAAAAAGACCTGACAAAATTCAGAAAAATGTTGCTAGCCGGGACAGAGATTTATTTCCGGACGAAGGGGTATTGCAGTTATATTCATTTAAAGGATTGCAAAAGGTGAGTAACTTAACAAGAATTGTTGAATAAATTGACACCTATGAGATAGATGTTTATTGGAGGTTATCGGATAAAAATGGCTTTTTTAAATATTTTTAAAAAGAAAAACATAGAGTCTTCACTGGAAGTTTTTCCTGATATGACGAAATATCGCATCTATATTTTTCTAAAGAGTGAGTCTACAAGTGATTTAAAGGCATTGATGAACGAATATTACGAAATATATACTACCGAAACACCATTTTCCATGGAGTTATATAAACTGGATGATTTGTCATGAAATTATGTTGTTCTTACACTTTTGCCGAATGTCGCTGAAATACCACCTGTATGGGATTATCTAAATATTCTCCTATGGTTAAACGAAAAAGCGGTATCATCATTTGCCTATGCCATTCCAAAGCAAGAGGAGGAACAGCCTTTCTTTGCTGAGGTTGACAAAAGTAATCCGTATGGTGATTCTTGTGTGGGTATTGCAAATGGAAGAAACTTTTTCTGTAATATTCCGGAAGAAAAAGTGGAGTGGTCCACAAGTGTATCAAAACAATTTAACTATACGCAATTTATTTATGAGCGTTATGGGGTTACGTTTCCCGAATGCATTGGAGAGCGGAATTGGTAAGATGAACGTGCGATAGTGCTAAAGCACATGAGGTGAATCCGATTTGAAATAAATCAAAGCAAACATAAAACGTAAGACATCCAGGTTGGAGATATCCTTAAATAATAACCAATAGGAGACTAATTATGAGTTGGGATGTATATCTAATTAGGACCAAAACAAATACGGAACCTTATGACCGGATAAAGGACGAAGATATTATACCTTTTACGCGAAAAGAAATTCTGGATAAAATAGTGTTATTAGCAAATGAACTGGAATTGCAAGTTGAAGATTTGGATACTAATTTTCCGCATTTGAGGGGGAAGGGATGGTCTATCGAATTTTGTTTTTGGGACGAGGACCCTTGTGAAATAGTAGATATACAGGTAAGGGGAAGTTATAATCCTACAAAAGTACTTGCCAGACTGAAGGAAGATTTGCAGACAAGGATATTTGATATGCATAGAGGAAAATACATAGAAGATGGGCAGGAAAGCGGATTTGAAGATTGGAAGAAGCTTGCGGAAAGGATTAAGAGAGATGCGGCAGAAATTTGAAAGCAATGGTTGCACATATGATGTGGAAATCTTTCATTGTGGCAATACAGATATTGTTCGTTTTTATGAAGCACAAAAAGAACAGTATGGAGAAATGTTGAGTGACTTAGTAATTGCTGTGCCATCATATGGTTTTTTGCAAATTCAATATATATCCGGGGATGCGGTTTTAACAGGCACTCTTAATAGTGAGTATTTCTGCAAAGAAATGGTATCGGATATTATAGATTTTTTGGAAAAAACGATTCCCTCTTGCAGAAATATCTATCTTCCATACCATATTGATTTTGTTACAGTGGTGTCTTCGGATGAATATAATGGAGAATATTGACTTTAAGTCGGAGGGAACGATTGGCAATGGATAAATATCTGTTTTCTCGTTGTCCAGTTAATTTGCTGTGGTGTGATAAGAGCGTATCTAAGGCATTCAATCTGTATAAAACGAATTTGGAATCATAGGATGGAATAAAATGAAGAAAATAGGTATTAGCTTTATTTTACTAAACATTGCTGTTGTATTGGGGAGCGCGGCTATTATATCTGGAATAGGTTTTGCCGGAGTGGAAGGAAGTTTTTTATTTTGTTGCGCTTTGGTTGCAGTAACATATGTTCCACTTTGTTTGTATACAAATATTGAAAACAATAAGATTACAGATTGGATAGTTGCCCGAACAGTTGAAAAGAATGTACCAAAATATAATTTTGAAAATCCCTATACCATTTATGTTAACAATGCAACACTTATGCTCGACATAGAAGGTGGAAGAATTGCTTATGTTTCCAATTTAAATCCTTGGAAATTCCAATTGATTTATGCGAAGGATATTGATGATATTAAGAAGGGCTACAAAAATTGGTTAAATACGACAAATTATGTGTATTTCCAATTTTCGTATCATGGTAAGGTAACAAAATTTCCCACCTTTGTATCTAGAGAGCTAAGAAGTATAGAAACGGATGTGGTGCAAAAGGCATTGAAGAAAGCAAATATCTGTATAGATGTTTTAAATGCTACAAAGTATGGGACATTGGATAATAAAAAATTGGGATGTGAAAATAAAGATTTACAAGGGAGATTGATTATGGATATTTATATTGAAAAGGAAAAAGGAGAAATATCTTTGCAGGAATGGCTTGATTATGTGAAGTCAGACGATGAACTTATTCTTGCAGATGTGGCAGAGGGAATCAATCCTTTGACAAAGCAGAAACTGAGAATAGAGATTCCGGGACGTGTTGTGTTTAAGAATAGTGAGATTAACTTTAGAAGAGGGCGTATTGGAAGTGAAGACGGCTCTGAAGAAATGGTGGCAAAACTGAAAGAAATAGCTACAGTGTTTGGGGCGGAATTTTTTGAGTGATGTTCCAAGATGAGCTATTGCTCAACTATAAATTCGAGAAAGAGGAGGTTGCAAACATGCCTTATCTTGCGGAGGGTTGGAAACGCTTCAGCTTTTTGCTGACGCCAGAGAATTACAAAAGGTGCTGGAATCATATCATTTGGTAATTGCAAATGCGCATGTTCCGATGGACTATGTGGAGTCTGATTTGACAGAGTATATGAATACTTACAGGAAGCTATATGAAGTGTTGGCGAGTGGTGAAAAATTGGTTTGGGAAACACATTATCCGTTATTATATATCATAAATATCGCTTCCGACTTGTCCAAGTGTCAGTATGGCAAGATTCACGAATACGAAGGAAAACAATATAAAAGTGCTGAGTTTTTGGAGCCAACGGTGGGCATTCTCCCTTTTGCATTACATTTTTATGAGGACGCTAAGGGAAAGCTGTGCACAAGTACTAAATTTTCTTACAGTGTTTGTGCAGAGGAAATATTAGGCCTTGAACTACAATATCCGAAGAATGTATGGTTAAAAACAGCGGACGATTACGAATTGGTCGGCAATATAGAAGCAGTTGGGAACGGACAAGTCTATGAAAATATAAAACGCACGATTACCCAAATGACGAAGCCGCTGCAGATACAAATTGGGGAAGAAAAGAAGAGTACCGGTGTGCGTATCAGCCCGGCAGCAAAGCAGGATTTGGCGAAGTTTTACTCTTTTGTGAGTAGGAACCTGTCTTTATAGGAAGACAATCGGTATTGAAAAAATATATTTTTTGCAAGCCAACATATTGAAATAATTATACTTTTTTTCGATGTGCGTGTTGAAATAATTATATTTTGAGGAAAAGTATTCCCAATATGTAGGGAAACGAGTTCTTTTGTCACAAAAGGATGTGGGGAAAGTGGGAACATTAAATTATAAGCCGTTATATATGCTAAAAGATTTATAATTTTAAGGTCGTAGTATTTTTTGATGAGAACGATACTGAGAGGGAGGACGTTGAAATGAAAGAACAATTTTTGGCTCAGGAAGCAATAATGGCAGGCAAGAAGAGTAGAAAGCTATTAATCGGAGCATTTCTTTTCTTTACCTGTATGGTGTCAATCCTTGCTTTTGCGTTGAAGGATTCCATGGATTTGAGTGATGTAAAGTCTAAGAAAATACTGTTAGCCTTTGGTGCGCTGGCGGCGGTTATGATACTTAGTGTGATTGTTGGAATGATTAAATCCTTTAGGGTGCCGAGAAAAGGACAGAATTTAAAGCTTCCCATGAAGGAAAACAGCAAAGAAGCGGTGGCAGCAATTATCAACAAAGAAGTGGAAGAAGGAAAACTTTTGCTTAATGAGTATATGAGTTGTTTTCCGGAGGGTAAAAAGCCCTACGGCAGCAGGGTGCTTTTGACAGAGAGTTATTTAATGCTGACGGAAGATACTGGTATTTTTACAGCCATTCCCAGGGACAAGATTTACTGGTTCTGCGCTCAGCCCGGAATCAAAGGCCGCTCATCTTATATTGTACGTTTTTTGGTATTTACCGAGAATGGTACTTTCAGTGTGGATGGTGAGTATGTTGAGAAAGTGGCAGACAAATTCTATCAGTACATACCTAATGTTTTCAAGGATTATGATGTGTTTGAGCTGTCCTATCAGTTAGAGGCAATGTATGCCAAGAACCGACCTGCTTTTCTCGCATTCTATGAAGAAGAGAAAGTCAAAATGGCAAATTCGACTGTAAAGAAAGAGAATCCGGGAACCTTGGATATTTCGCTGACGCTGGAAAATCAGAATGGAAAAATATCTAACATCCGGGATATTGATATAAAGGACTATCTTGAGGATATGTTTGCAGACAATGACCAGTTTGTGATACTTGCTCCCGAGAAGACTGTAAACGGAATCGCGTTTGTTCAGGCCTGTCAGGTAAAGGATCAGATAAGTGTTCAGCTGGGACTTGAGGAGAAGAATGGCTCTAGATTAGTGGAGATATATTGCTCAAAGCAAGAGTGTATGGATATATTCCTGCATTTTTATGATACAGGCAGGGTGGAGAATATGGAACGATATACGCCTGTGCAGAGGATGTGAAATATGTTTATATGTGAAAAAGTCAGTCATACAAAGGGTTTAAAGCATGCAAGAATCTTGCTAATGTAAGTCAAGTACTTTTTAAAAGTTTTTGAGAAAACTTTTACTCCTAAAAATGGGTAACTTTAATAAACCTACCTATTGTAGATTTTTGAAAAATATATAATAATGTAATCAG
>SVFL01000110.1 GCA_015056885.1 Lachnospiraceae bacterium | reverse complement strand
GACACAGAAGCTGATAGACCATTATGTGGAAAGAGCCAAGGGCGGATGTGGCCTTATTTGTGTGGAAGCAACGGCAGTGGTGCCCGGCGGCAGATTTGGCAAGAATCATATGGGACTGTGGTGTGATGAGCAGATAGAAGGACATAAGAAGATTACGGAAGGTTGCCATGAGTATGGTTGCGTCATGATTATCCAGTTGAATCATACGGGCTATACCTCCAATCCGGAGTGTGGTCCGGCTATAGGGCCTTCTGCCATTACCAGACAGGGCTTCCGAGGGGAGTATACCACCGTGGAAATGAGTGTGGAAGAAATTCATGCTATGCAGCAGGCTTTTGTGGATGCGGCAGTCCGTGCCAAGAAGGCAGGATATGACGGTGTTCAGTTCCATGGCTGTCACGGCTATCTGATCAATCAGTTCATGTCCCCCAATACTAATTTCAGAACAGATGAATATGGTGGCAGTGCAGAAAACAGAGCACGCTTCTGTGCCGAAATGATGGAAAAGGTACGTGAGCTTTGCGGACCGGAGTTTTTGATATCCATCCGTACCTCCGGATGTGAGGATACTTTGGAGGAAGCAATCGCCATGGCTGAGGAATATGTAAAGGCCGGTTGTGAGTATTTGCAGGTGTCTTCCGGTTTGTCCTCACTGGATAGTGTAAAACCTTATCAGGATGAAAAGGTAACGGATATCCAGAGCCTTGGTGTGTATTTTAAGGAGCATTTTAAGGGGCGTGTGCCGGTTTCCTGCGTGGGAGGACTGACGACACCCGAACAGATAGATTATCTGATTGAAAAGGAATACATAGATACCGTGGATGTGGCCAGAGCCATCCTGGCGGATCCTGAGTTTGCCAATGCAGTGGCAGAGCATAAGGAATATACCAAGTGCTTCGGCTGTCAGGCTTGCCAGTACGGACCGTTTACAAAACACATTTGCCCGGCGGAGGTTGTGAGATTAAGAAAATAGAGGGGACTTATGAATAACGAAGAATTGTTTGCCTATGTAAAAGATGCACTTGCTGCGTATGACAGCCATGGAGGAAGGGCGAGAACCGGAATCCGATACAGCCGTTATGACCATACCGTGAGAGTGTATAACTGGGCCATGATTTTGGCAGAAGACTATAAAGACACCATAGATATAGAGGCTTTGCAGATAGCTGCGATTTTTCATGATATCGGATATGGCCTGAATAAGGATGACATGGATCATCATGCAGCGGACGGGGCGGTGCTTTGCAGAGAGTATTTGGAGAGTATCGGATATCCGGAAGATAGGGCGGATTTTGTTTGTGGGTTGATTGCAAGACATTCTGATAAAGAATGCATACACTCGGACGAGATTCCCTTGGAGCTGGTACTTTTGATGGAGGCTGATTTGCTGGAAAATACGGGAGCCCACGGTATCATCATGGATGCCTGGATCCGTGCCACCAGAGAGGATGTGAGCTTCGAGACAATTTTAGAGCATATCAAGAAGTTTACCCTAAAGCAGATGCAGGACAACCCTATGCGAACAAAGAAGGCCTATGAGATTTGGGAAGAGAAGAAGGAACTGACCAATCGTTTTGTGGAGTCGCTTACGGTGGATTTGTATGGTAGGTGAGTTTTTTTGAAAGAAAGGGGGAGCATATCAATTGATATGCTCCCTTTCATAATTTAGTTATTTTACTGTTAGCATAGCACAAATGATGGCACGTCCGGTACTTTTGCTAATCGGATTGCCGTCATAGTCGCCGTATTCCTTTTCGATACGAAAGCCCGCATCCTCCAACCAGGTATGTAACTGTTCCAACAATACATAATGTTTTACGGAAGGTACTTCCATTTGAATTTTTGTACCGGTTGAGGTTTCCAGTTCGTAACGGCGTGTAGCATGAATGATGCCTGTTTCTGCATCATAGGTACTGTTGCCCAGAGACATGGTACCTTTTGTCCCGTAACTGTCTGTTCCCTGCCAAATAATACGTTCTCCGGAATATACAAACCACTGCTTAGGATGATAGGTTTGATTGTAGTCAATATAAAGCATACCACCTGGTTTTAAGGCGGATTTTGCTTTTTCAATCAATAACCGCTGAGCATATTCCGCGCTTTCTTCTGAAATGATATTCATAAGGAAGTTGCCGGCGATGACTACGGCATCATAATCATTTCCCCAGTCTTCAGCAATAACATCAGCGATTTTCCAGGTAATATTATTCACCCCTTCTGCTTTGGCGGGTATCTTGCAAAGCATGGATTCATCCAAATCCAGGCCAACTACTGTATGTCCGGCTTTCGCCAGAGGCACCAAAATACGTCCGCTGCCACAAGCAATTTCCAATACATGCTTGGGGGTAGTACCGAGACATTTAAGTAAAAATTCCACATCTGCCGTTTCTGTTTCATCAATCTCATACATATCTGCAGACCAATCTGCAATGATTTTTTCTTTGTTAATCACTTTTTTCCTCCGTTTTCGTGCAGGAGGATTAGATTATAGTCATCCTCCTGATGGTTGTTCTGTTATCTATTGTTTTTCTCATATCATATCACCCTTTCTTTTCATTGATATTTATATTCTAGCACAAGCCTATGAACGGATGCAAGTGATGAAACCGTCCCCCTCCCTTCTGTACGTGTTTTCCCTGCTTACCCAATGTGTGACTGTGACAAGAAAAGTATCTATAGGAAGTCGTTTGAAAGACTAGTGCCCGAATTTTGCGAAAAAGTGGTACTGATTATTTGAAAAACTACCTGTAGGTACTTTTTTTGAAGAAATAAATGAAAAAAAAGTAAAACTGAAGGCAAAAAGGATACTAAAATAACAAAAATGTTTTTATAGACCGAGCGGAGTAAAAAGAGATTAGATGGCTCAAGAGATAAATGATTTAAAAAAGTTTTTATATATGATATACTTTACAGGTAAGTAGATATCGGATATGGTGAGGTGCGCTATGGAATTCTTGATGGTATTAATCATAGTGGTTGTTTTATGTCTGATTCTGAATATCAGTCTGTCTTATATTCTGACCGGTATCCTTATCCTGGTGGGTGTGGGTGCAGTTCTTTTTGCAGTAAGTTTTCTGTACTGCTTTGTGATTTTACTATGTTCCAAGAAAAAAGAAGCAAGGTTTGTACGTATCGGTCCGGCCAAGGGTAATAGATTTCAAGTGGCTTTTTATCTTGTGGAAGGTGCAGAATGCCCTTGTATGTTTCCCGGAGAAGCCATACTTACGGATAAATTGTATCGTACAGACAAGCCCTGTCATGTGATGTGGCATCCCCGAAAGGACAAAGTGTTTGACCGGTATGCCTGTGTCACCTGTGTGTTGGGATTGATGGTTAGTGTGGTTTTGAGTGTGGGGATTGCGATTGTATTGATAGGGTGAGGAGAGGGGGATGGGTAATCAAACCGGTTATGGCCTAATCAAACGTGATACGGACGGGCGAATAATACAGGAAATAGGGTACAATAGAGATAATCAGGTTTCGAGCAAGAGGACGTATGAGTATTTTGATTAAAACCGGAAGTCAGGGATGCTGAATAGATACGTTGCGGAAAGCAACTAATCAGAAATAGGAGGAACTAAAATGGCAACATATAAAGAACTTTACCTTGCAGGAGAGATTGAATTTGAAGAAATAGACAAATATTCCTACCAATGGGGAATGAGTGATGATGAACGAACACTGGCCCAATATCTGGGCCTGAATGCCGAGGAAGAGGATGCATGGGTTAGTATAAGCGAGGATGCGTTGAAGGAGCTTTTGGATAAGCAGAGGAAGAGACGTTAGGTTTGAGTAATTATTAGAGAGTTTATAATGGTTATATAAGAGAGAGTATTATGAATTTAACAGCATTCGGAAATTGTATGAAACGCAATCGCGAGAAACATAACATTACTTTAGATGATTTGGCACAGAGAACCGGTCTTTGCAAGGAGCTTTTACAAGCATTTGAAGACGGTACACAAAAACCGAAGGCTTCCGAACTAAAGAAAATTTCTCGCGAGATAAATGTTCCGCTATTAATATTAAAACGCGGCGGCGGAACGGTTGGTTTTAGAGGTATAGGCGAAGACGGAAAGCCTGTATGTGACTGGAGAGAATATTAACAAAGTATCTATACACAATTTTTACTTTAGAGGCCCTTACAGGAGGAAACTTTGATGAAGAAAGTTATGAACAATTATTTAAGTAAAAACGATATCAATATAAAACAGATTGTAGCCTACAAAAATAACAAACTTGAAATAGAAGAGTATAGAGCCGGCTTTGAGAAAGAACATACGATGAATGTAATGAGTGTAACAAAATCGGTAACATCATTACTGATAGGGATTGCCATTGACCAGGGCTTGATAAAAAGTGTAAACGATTTTGTGATGGATTATTATAAGGACACTTATACTCCTAAAAGAGGAGAGCAAACCATATATGATGTTACAATAAAGCATTTGCTTACCATGACAGCTCCTTATAAAGGGAAGAGTGAGCCGTGGAAAAAGGTTTGCACATCGGAGGATTGGACACTGACAACATTGGATGTTTTGGGCGGTCGAAACGGTATTACGAATGAATTCAGATATCACACTCTCGGTGTTCAAATTCTTTTGGGAATTATCAGAATTACAAGTGGTATGAATGTGCTTGACTTTGCCAACGAATATCTATTTAAGCCTTTAGGAATTGCACCAAGAAGTGATGCGGGCTGTGAGAGCAAAGAAGACCAGTTTGCGTATTTGATGAACCGAAACGACCACGGAAAGGTTTGGTTTTTGGACCCCACAGGTATGCCAACCGCAGGTTGGGGATTGTCTCTTTCTGCTTTTGAAATGGCACAGATAGGATTGCTGGTGCTTAATAATGGAGTATATAACAATACCCGTATTGTAAGTGAGAATTGGATTGAGATGATGACAAAATCCTACATATCTACCGATGAGAAATTTGGAAATCAGGATTATGGCTTTTTGTGGTGGCTGCCTCACAGAACAAGCGAGGTAATTGCTGCTATTGGGGATGGTGGAAATATAATATACATTAACAGGAAAAATAAAATTGTAGTGGCCATCACTGCACATTTTAAGCCCATGGTTTTTGACAGAGTAGAATACATTGAAAAAAATATTGTGGAAGCATTGATGGACAAATAATTTTCAATGTTACTGAAATTTTTCATACCGACAGACTTGACAAATAAGGTCGAATGCATTAGACTAAAAAAGGTTTAATGTATTCGACCTTATGCGCTGTAAAAGACCAATACATTTGAAGAAAGAGGTATCATATATGGAAACACCAAAGGTATTTGAAAGTGAGTATCGCTTTTGTTTGATTTTGTGGGAGCACGAGCCGGTGAAGAGTACGGAGCTGGTGAAGCTTTGTCAGGAGGAGCTGGGCTGGAAAAAGGCCACC
>SVFL01000109.1 GCA_015056885.1 Lachnospiraceae bacterium | reverse complement strand
CTGTTCATTTTGTCGGGAGGACCCGGTACGGGGAAAACCACTACCATCAATATGATGATTCGTTACTTTGAAATGGAGGGGTTGGATATTTTTCTGGCGGCTCCTACCGGTCGTGCGGCCAAGAGAATGACGGAGGCAACAGGCTTTGAAGCAAGGACCATTCACCGGCTTTTGGAGTTAAACAGCGCGCTTTCTGATGAGGATACCAGAAAAGTCAGCTTTGAGCGGAATGAGGAGAATCCACTTGAAGCGGATGTCATTATCATAGATGAGATGTCCATGGTAGATATTTCACTGTTTCAGGCACTTCTTAAGGCGGTTATGCCGGGTACCAGACTGATTCTGGTGGGGGATGTGGATCAGCTTCCCAGTGTGGGGCCGGGGCAGGTGCTTGGTGATTTGATAAGCAGTGGCTGCTTTCCTATGGTGAAACTGCAGAAGATTTTCAGGCAGGCGGGCGAAAGCGATATTGTAGTCAATGCCCATAGGATAAACAGGGGTGAACAGATTGCGTTGGATAACAAATCCAAGGATTTTTTCTTCCTGGAAAGAAGTGACACAAATGTCATTTACAAACATATGATACAGCTGATACAGGATAAACTGCCGAGGTATGTAAATGCAACAGCCTTCGATATTCAGGTGCTTACCCCCATGCGTAAAGGAAATTTGGGATGTGAAGTGTTGAACGGTATTTTGCAGAAATACTTAAACCCGCCGGAAGCAGGGAAGCGGGAGCATCTTGCAGGTGAGACTATTTACCGTGAAGGCGATAAGGTGATGCAGATAAAGAACAATTATCAGCTGGAATGGGAGATAGTAAGCAAATACGGAATTCCCATCGATAAGGGGCTCGGTGTTTTTAATGGGGATATGGGAAGAATTATCGAGATTAATGAGAGTGCCTCCACTCTGACTGTAGAGTTTGATGAACACAGGCGGGTGACCTACCCGTTTGCGCTTTTGGAGGAATTGGAATTGTCCTATGCCATAACCATTCATAAGTCTCAGGGAAGCGAGTATCCTGCGGTGATTTTTCCGCTGCTTACCGGTCCCAGGATGTTGTTTAACCGCAATCTCTTGTATACGGGCATTACAAGGGCAAAGAATTGTGTTACGATTTTGGGCAGCAGTGATACGGTTCGCAGTATGATTGACAATGTCAGTGAAAACAGACGTTATACATCATTGTCAAAGAGAATTGAGGAGTTAAATGCGTTGTCTTTTACATGACATAGCAATGGAGAAGGTCCGAAGGAGGACCTATGAGGAAGATATTTAAGAAGTACCTTTTGCAGCTGTTGTTTCCGCTTCGATGTCCTGTGTGCGATGATATTGTTCGCCCGCAGGGTGAGAAGATATGTGCGGGCTGTCTTGGCAAACTAAAGCCTATTACGCCGCCGTGGTGCATGCAGTGTGGCAAGAAGCTGCTGAAGGAGAGGGAGTATTGCGAGGATTGCAGAAGGGGAGGACACAGATATATCAGGGGGCGCGCACTCTATGAGTATGGCAGTGCAGCAGCTGCCGTATACCGCTTTAAATATGGAGGCAGACAGGAGTATGCAGATTTCTTTGGAGAAGAGATGGCAAAATATTTGGGAGGCTTTATACAGAGCGTGAAGCCGGATGCCCTGATACCGGTCCCGCTGCATAGAAAGCGCCAAAATGACAGAGGCTATAATCAGGCAAAATTATTGGCAAATGCTGTAGGAAGGTGTTTGGATATACCTGTATATGACAACATTGTATATAGGGTGAAAAATACAATACCGTTAAAAAAGCAAAATCCAAAAGAACGTCAAAATAATTTGAAAAAGGCTTTCATTGTCAGGCAAAATGATGTAAAATTAAAGAAAGTAGTTTTAGTAGATGATATTTATACAACAGGTAGTACAATGGATGAAATCAGTGCAACGCTTTCGGAGCATGGCGTTTTAGAGATTTACTTTATTACTTTGGCCTGTGGTGAGGGAATTTAACCAATACAAACGAACGGAGGAGCAAATTATGAATATTAGAAATTGCAGAAACTGTGGATGTATTTTTAATTATGTTACAGGAGCACCTTTGTGCCAGGCATGTAAGGAAACGATGGAAGCAAAGTTTCAGGAAGTGAAGGAATATGTCAGAGCACATCCGGGTGTCAGCATTCCGGAGGTGTCAAGAGCCTGTGATGTTGAGGCTTCCCAGATTCAGGCGTGGCTTCGCGAGGAGAGACTTGAGGTAACGGAGGGTTCGGCGATTTATTTGAATTGTGAAGGCTGCGGAACACCTATCCGTTCAGGAAGATACTGCGATAAATGTAAGACACATCTTACTTCCGGATTCAGAAATGTCCTTCAGGCGAACAGATCTCAACAACAGCCTGTTCAGAAGAAGCCTGCAGATAAAGAGAATCCCAAGATGAGATTCCTGTAGGAGGTTTTTTGATGTTGAATGAGGACCGAATCATATTGATGACCAAGATGGCATCGTATGAGGAAAAAGAAGGCAAAAAGTATGTGGCTATCGGTAGTTATTTCAGGAGCGACTACATTACGATTCAGGTTTTGAAGTCTGTGTTAAGTGCTGCCTTGGCGTTCATAATTGTTTTTGCATTGTTTATACTGTATGATTTTGAAGGATTTATGCAGGATATTTACAAAATTGACCTGATTGGGTTCGCGCTGAATGTGCTGACCTGGTTTGGAGTGACCGTAGTTGGATATGGTGTGCTCGCATATATAGTATACTCTTATCGCTATGCGAAGGCGAAGAAGAGTTTAAAATGTTACTATCACAATCTGAAAAAGCTGAATTCTCTGTATAATCAACAGCAATAGATAGTAATATTTGGTTGGAGGACTTAAATGACAACGTTACTTGAGTTTAGAGAAAAGGTAAAATTATTTTTTAGTAGGAATGAGACATTTATACTTCCCATTATTAGATTTTTGTTGGCCTTTTGGGTGTTTGCGACAGTAAACGGCCGTCTTGGCTATATGGGGAAAGTAGACAATGTAGCAATTGTGTTGATTGCAGCCTTGGCATGTTCGTTTTTACCCAACGGTTGCATGTTGTTAATTGCAGCCGTATTCAGTCTGCTTCATATGTATGCCATGTCCATGGAGGTGGCATTGGTAGGATTGTGCGTATATTTGGTACTGTTTTTGGTGTTTTACAGATTCAGTTCCAAGGATTCTCTTGTAGTGATGCTCACAGCGCTGTTGTGCGTGATAAAGTTGCCGTATATTATGCCTATCGCTATGGGTTTGGTGGGCACACCGATATCGGCAGTGGCTATCGGCTGTGGTGTTATTATTTATCAGCTGTTACAGACAGTGGTCAGCTGTGCACCGACGATTGCTACTATGGACGAAGCTGATGCCAGCGGCAAAATCAGATTGATTATTGACGGATTGTTAGACAATAAGGAAATGCTGGTAATGATTACGGCATTTGCAATTACTGTAATTGTAGTGTATTTATTGCGCAGGATGGCAATAGATTATTGTTGGTCCATCGCTATGGTATCCGGTGCCATGATAAATCTGGTGATTTTATTGATCGGAGATTTGCTTTACGATACCAAAATGTCCGTGTTATCAGCTATTTTGGGTTCTTTGGTAGCAATATTGGTGGCTAAGGTGATTGAGTTTTTCCGCTTCTGCGTGGATTATAGCAGAACAGAAAAGGTACAATTTGAAGATGATGAATACTATTATTATGTGAAAGCGGTACCTAAGATGATGGTAACTGCATCTACGAAGACTGTCAAAAAAATTAATCCCCAGAGAAGAGCTGGAACAACTGCGCAAAGGGGTGTAAATACCGGCAGTGTGGCTGTGCGAACTACCCCTGCAAATAAAAAAGAAGATTACGAAGAATTATTTTAATGTAAGGATTGAGGCAGAATGGAGTGGCTTGACAAACTATCCGATTATTTGAAAAATGTCAGCATGTATAGGACGACAATGGATATAGGTGATTTTATAGAAATAGTAATCATCGCTTTATTGTTGTACTATATTTTGGTGTGGGTAAAAACCACTCGGGCATGGACCTTGTTAAAGGGTATCATTGTTATTTGTATTTTCCTTCTGCTTGCAGATTTCTTCCAGATGACCACTATTCTTTGGATTGCGCAAAATGTTTTGGGATTTGCGGTTACTGCATTGATAGTTGTGTTGCAGCCGGAGCTTCGAAAGGCATTGGAGGAGCTGGGTAATAAAAAGCTTTGGGAGTCAGTGATTCCGTTTGAAACAGGAAAGAGAGCAGAGAGCCTGTTCTCTGAAAAAACGATTAATGAGATTGCCAAGGCATGCGTGGAAATGAGCAGGGTGAAAACCGGTGCTTTGATTCTGATTGAACAGAAAGTTTCCCTTAAGGATTATGAGACAACCGGTATTGAAGTAGATGCTCTGGTGACAAGCCAGCTGTTGATTAATATTTTTGAACATAACACACCGCTTCATGACGGCGCAGTGATTGTCCGGGGAAACAGGGTTAGCGCAGCAAGCTGCTTCCTGCCCAGATTGTCGGATAATTTGGGCCTGAGTAAAGAACTCGGCACGAGACATCGCGCGGCAGTAGGTGTTTCTGAAGCGACGGACTGTATTTCGATTGTTGTTTCTGAGGAGACGGGGAAAATCTCCCTTGCATGCGGAGGAGAACTGGAAAGGAATCTGGACGGAGACAAACTGCGTATGCAGATGCGTAAGTTCCTGATAAAGGAAGAGGAAGAGGGTAAACCAAAACGTAAAAGAAAGGGAAGGAGCAAGACGAAGGAATGAAGAAGAAACTAACGCACAACTTGGGTCTTAAGCTTTTGTCCCTGGCACTTGCGTTTGTTCTGTGGTTTTTGGTGATTCAGATTGAAAATCCCAAGGATACCACTACATTTACGAATATTCCTGTTAAACTGATAAATACGGAATTGCTGGATGAACAGAACAAAGTATATGAAGTGATGAATAATACAGATACGCTCCGTCGTGTGACGGTAAAGGCGGCAAGAAGTATTACTGACCAGCTAAGAGCAGAGGACATTGTGGCAGAAGCAGATGTTTCCCGAATTACAGATATCAACACGGTAGCTATTAATTTTTATGTACAGAATGCTGCGGTTGACTCTATTGAAGGAAGCCATGATTTGGTACGCTTGAATGTGGAAGAGAAACTGAGCAGGTGGATTGCGCTTACTTACAATACAGTGGGAGAAGTGGCAGAGAATTATATTATTGCAGGCGTTACTCCCGATCAGAACAGAATTTTGGTAACGGGACCGGAATCTGTGGTAGAGAAAATCAGTTATGCGAAGACGGAAATCGGTGTGGCAGGTGCCACGACGGATCAGTCCGCCAGCGTTGCGGTTGAGTTATATGATGCGGAAAACAATGTTATAGAGCATCCCCAGTTAATCAAGAACGTGAATTATGTTCATATGAAGGTTGAGGTGCTGGCTACCAAAGAGGTC
>SVFL01000108.1 GCA_015056885.1 Lachnospiraceae bacterium | reverse complement strand
AAAGACGAAATTAAAGAAATGCAGGGTTTGATTGCATCTATTACGGAAAAGAGCAATAAAATTCAGGTGCAGGAAGCTCGCAATAAAGATTTAATGACTCAGAAGTTTGCAAAGGTGCATAAACAGGCTAGAGATGTAAGGGCAAGCCAGCAGGCAGTAAATCAGTATTATCAGAATATGAAGAAGTTGAACTACATTGACCCACAGTTTATGGACAATAAGAAATAAAAGGAAGTGGCTGCTATCAAAGTAATGGACTTTGGTAGCAGCTTTTTATATAATGAATTTATGAAGACAAAGCAAACAATTATTATTTTTAAAGGAATTTATGATACGCTAGATCTTTTTGGCGAACAGTTGCAAATGGCTTTTTCATCTATGGGGTGCGAAAGCTTTATTTATGATGCGAGAGAGCAGGAAAAGAGCAAGGCGGCGCTGCTTACAATGTTATCGGATAAAAAGAGAAAAGCTGCGGTTGTTACCTTTAATAACATGGGATATAACTTGGAACAGGATGGTATGAATGTATGGGAGCATTATGGAGTGCCATATATTGATATCCTGATGGATCATCCGTTTCATTTTGAACGACCATTGAAAGAAATGCCTTCTACAGCCATTGTATTATGTACAGACCGTAATCATGTGAAGTATATCAGAAGATATTATAAAAATATCCTCCGGACAGATTTTTTGCCTCATGCGGGAGTGGAATTGGGCCGGAAGCATAAGCCTTTGAAAGAACGAAATATAGATGTTCTTTATGCGGGAGCATTGCCAATATATACGGTGGCTAAAATGATACCAAGTCTGGATGAGATGTATGGTTTGGACTTGCGGGATATGATGCAGGAAGTGTTGCGGGATTTAATCCTGCATCCGGATAAGACGACGGAACAGGCGATTGAAGAATATGTACAGGTAAGCCGCTATGCGGAGAATGAATTGAGTGAGGAAGAATTGCGGCGTGTAATTGTTCATATGCGTTTTCTGGATTCCTATGCTACATCCTTTTTTAGAGAGCAGGTGGTTCGCAGTTTGGTAGAAAATGGTATTAAGGTAACAGCATATGGAGTGGGCTGGGACCAATGCGAATGGAGTAATAATCCATATCTTCATTATGGCGGAAAAGTATTAGCTCCGGAGATTCTGCCATTGATGAATGATGCAAAAGTTGTTTTAAATACAATGACATGGTTTAAAGCCGGAGCACATGACCGTATTTTTAATGGAATGTTAGCCGGTGCAGCTGTAGTAACGGATGATTCTACCTATTTAAGGCACGAATGTACTGATGGAAAAGAATTGGTAATGTTTAAACGAAGTGAAATAACCGGGATGCCGGATAGGGTGTGCGATTTGTTTGGCCATATGGAGCAAATGCAAGAGATGGCAGATAAGGGGCTGGCATTTGCGCGTGCAAATCATACATGGAAAAACCGTGCGGAGTATATTGCGGAGTGTTTTCTGTGAAAAGGATAGCTGGCGTTGGATTGAGTGAATTTGAATAAGCAGATAGGGTATGAGTGTCGGCGGGTTAACGTGATAGGATGATGGAGAGATTTGGTTCGTAGGAGAAGATATATGCACATTTTGATGTATCGGTGGAAAGCGTACAATTATAGAGATGTAGAAGAGACATTTAAGTTGCTCGGGCATACGGTAGAGAATATAGAACAGAAACTGGGCAATTATGATATTGATCCGGCATTTGAAAAGATATTAGAGGAACGGCTGCGACAGACACATTATGACATGGTGTTTACCGTGAATTACTTTGCGCTTATTTCTAATATCTGTCAGAGATTAGGGATAAAATATGTGAGTTGGACGTGTGATAATCCTTTGATAAGTATGTACCATCAGTCTGTGTTTAATGATTGTAATTACATTTTTACATTTGATAAAACGAACTATTTAGAATTTAAGGCAATGGGTGTAAAGCATATCTGGTACCTGCCATTGGCAGTGGATACTAAGCGTATGGATGCGGTAATTGATGACAGGCTCGTGCCGGATGGAATTGATAAAAGGGTATACGATGGAGATGTTGCCTTCGTAGGAAGCCTCTACGAGCGTAATTCCTATGATAAGCTAAAATATAATCTGCCGGAGTATCTGCAGGGATATTTTGATGCGGTTATGGAAGCGCAGTTAAATATCAGTGGGGCTAATATTATCGAACCAATGCTGACTACGAATATATTAGAACAGCTTCAGCAGTATTTTAAGCTGGAAAAGTCCTCGGAGGAATCTTTTTCGGATTTGGGATTGATTTTTCAGACCACAGTTTTGGGATTTAAAATTGCAGAGGTACAGCGTAGGAGAGCATTAATAGAACTGTCAAAGCATTTTTCGGTAAATGTGTATAGCAATAGTGATGTCAGTGACCTGGTAAGGGTACGTTATATGGGATCTGTGGATTATTGGAGTGAAATGCCAAAGGTATTTCGCCAATCTAAAATAAATCTCAATTTCACAATACCGAATATTAAAAGCGGCATTCCTTTGCGTGTGTGGGATATATTGGGTTCTAGAGGATTTTTATTGACAAATTATCAGGCAGAGATACCATATTATTTTACGGAAGGAGAAGACCTCGTCTGTTTTGATGGCGTAGAAGATTTAAAAGAGAAAGTGGCATATTATCTGAAACATGACGAGGAACGCCTAAGGATAGCAGAAAATGGCTATCGAAAGGTCAAAGAGTATCATACTTATGTAAGCCGAATCAATGAGATGCTACATATAATAGAAGAAACGGAAGCTTAGACATAAAAAAGCCGGTCATTTTGAATGGCCGGCTTGATTTTATTAACAATATTGGTCTAACATCATTCCTGAATAAATAGAAGTGATATATGGGGTCGCGAAATTGCGTCCCGGATTCTTGTAAGCCACTACCAGTTTATTCACATAATTCATCGGGTCAATAAAAGCATTGGTAGTACGCTCGTTTAAATCATCCTTAAAATCATTTAAAATAGAAAAGGTTTCCTTGGCATCCGGTGCGGTAACGGCATCTGTTAATAGATTCCGGTCGATAGAAAGACGAGAGCTTTCTTCTATATTAATACCGATTGCTTCCAGCTCGTTGTGATAATTTCTTGCGACACTGCTCATATCGCGTATCAACTTGCCTGAACCGCGGGATTCGCTGTGGGCGTGTGCCAAATCAATGACTTCATTATAGGCATTTACTAACTTCTGTACATTGTCTGCAATTGCGTCTGCATTGGCTTTGAAATCGATTTTGGCAAATTTATCACTTGAGTGGATGCCATGCAATGTAATGTCGAAATGATTATCAACGGTAAATGTATTCGCGTAAGAAGTATGGTGTATACCATTTAATAGGAAAGAAGAACTCTTTGCTTCTGTCTCTACATGGTTAATGCCCAATACATTCATTGCCCTGGTAGAAACTGCTCCGGCAGAAGGGACAATTTGGAATAAATAATCCTCATCTTCTGCGATACCTGTCTGTTTGGAAGCTATACGAAGGGCAACCTGCCCTAAGTCATTGGTGTCTACTGTGGCAGATAATCCAATGCCGGCAGTGTTTACCAGTTTTGATAATTTCTGCAAAACAGAAAGATTGGTTTCGTTGTCATTTACAGTATACTGGAATTCGTAAGAGCGCGTATTGGTATTAAGGTCAAAGCTATAGGAACCCGGCTCGACATCAAGGTGGTCCGGATTCAGGTAGTTACCGATGTTAACCTGATTGCTGGCTAATTGTTGTACGGAAATTTCAAAACCTTTAATCTCTGCCTCGGATTTATCTTCACTGCCAATGTACTCTGCGCTAACTGTCTCTTCGTCAGAGGATTGTGCAATGTGCTTTGCGAATACACCTTCAACGCCTCCTTCTAAGGATGCGATAACATTTTGCAAAGATTTAGTGGTTTCCTTAATATCAATTGCATACTTGGTGACATCCCCTACATCTTTGATTTTATACAGAGGGGATTCCTTATTGATTTTTACAATGCGGTTATAAATGTCGCGTAACTGACTCTTTTTGTGAGTGTCGTAACGGGATACCGTAGAATTGCGGTAAGTACTTAAGTAGTACTGATATGCGCTGTCGATCACTGCCATATGTGCCCCCTCCTTTCTTCCATGATGCATATCCGAAAAAACATCCTGTTCTGACGGATATGAGGGGTTAATAAAATCCATTTATACAAATATATAGTAGCACAAAGTCCTTAATTTGTCACTACTTCCGAGGCTTTTTGATGAAAAAAGCTTGCCGAATACAAGATATAGTGTTAAAATATTTTTTGTTGACTAATTAAAAAAATTAGTTGACGCTCAATAATGATTGTGATATATTAGACTAGCGATGGAAGTAGGTCTTTTTTTTATGCCTTTTTTTAGGTATGTCGCAAAAAAGCCTTAGGCATAAAAAAATCACAAAGAAATAATATGGAGGTGGAAGTTGTGCGCACAAAGATAACACTGGCATGTACAGAGTGCAAGAACCGTAACTACAACACTACAAAAGACAAAAAAGCTCATCCAGACAGAATGGAAACTAAGAAGTATTGTAGATTCTGTAGAACACACACAATGCACAAGGAAACAAAATAGTCAAAGAGCGAAGGAGTATTAAAATGGGCGAAACCGAAAAATTAGAAAAAGCTCCAAAGAAGAGCTGGTTTGCTGGCCTCAAGGCTGAATTCAAAAAAATCATTTGGCCTAACAAACAATCGCTTGCAAGACAGACTGTAGCAGTTATTGCTACATCGGTAGCATTAGGTCTTTTGATCGCGCTGATGGATTATGTAATCGGATTCGGCGTAGAATTCCTTGTAGGTTTTAAGTTTTAATGGAGGCAAGTGACTTATGGCAGAGGCACACTGGTATGTAGTTCATACCTACTCAGGTTATGAGAATAAGGTAAAAGCGAACATTGACAAGACAATTGAAAACAGACATTTGGAAGATCAGATCTTAGAGGTCAGAGTTCCGATGCAGGACGTTGTTGAGATGAAAAATGGCGCCAATAAGACAGTATCCAAGAAAATGTTCCCTGGATATGTTCTTATCCATATGGTTATGAATGACGACACATGGTATGTTGTCAGAAATACCCGTGGTGTCACCGGATTCGTTGGTCCGGGAAGCAAGCCGGTACCACTTACCGATATGGAAATGAAACCATTAGGAATCAAGACGACAGCAGACGTTAGTGTGGACTTCGAAGAAGGCGACATGGTTACTGTAACAGGTGGCGTATGGAAGGATACCGTAGGTGTTATCCGTTCTATGAACCTCAGTAAGCAGATCGTAACCATTAACGTAGAACTTTTCGGTCGCGAAACACCGGTAGAGATAAGTTTCGCAGATGTTAAGAAAACAAATTAAGGAGGCAAATTCCAATGGCAAAGAAAGTAACAGGCTATATTAAATTGCAGATTCCTGCTGGCAAGGCTACACCAGCTCCACCAGTTGGTCCTGCTCTTGGTCAGCACGGCGTTAACATT
>SVFL01000107.1 GCA_015056885.1 Lachnospiraceae bacterium | reverse complement strand
GCTAGGTTTTACGAAAAGAATGGATTTAAGTTATCAAATGGAACTATATGTATGTACTGCGAATAATTGAAAGGTAGTTTATAGAACCACTTTTAGTTTGTCAGAGCGACAAATTCCAATTTATCGAGGGTATGAAAATTTTTGTTTCTTGGATGGAAAATAAGAAACAGGTGTCTTCAACTATATAAGATGCAGAGAAAACGGTTTATATGAGGAGAAGTATAATGGCTTCAATATGGAATGATATGTATGGTATGGATATCCTGAAAGCGGATGCCGGTGAGAGATGCAGTATTCCTGAAGCGTTCCGGGTTTCAGAAGTTATACAGGCAAAAAGAGTCCATTGCCAGATAGAAGGGTATATGGAGACTCCGCTTGTGCATTTGAAAGGCTTGGCTGCCAGTCTTGGGGTCAAAGATATCTTGGTGAAAAATGAAGCGAAGCGGTTTGGATTAAATGCATTTAAAGGATTGGGCGGAAGCTTTGCTATGTTTTGCATTTTGTGCCACAAGCTGGGGCTTGACCCAAAGATAGCAAACCTGTCAGATCTAAAAACAGAATCTGCACAGAAAGAGATTCAAAAAATGGTGTTTGTTACGGCGACAGATGGCAATCATGGCAAAGGGATATCCTGGGCCGGCGGTATTTTTGGATGTAAGGTAATTGTATATCTGCCGGCGGGGTCTGCTAAGGTGCGCGCACAAGCGATTCGTATGGTTGGACCTGCTGAGGTGACCATTACAGATATGAACTATGACCAAACGGTTCAGTATGCAATGGAACAAAGCAAAAGGAATGGGTGGTATCTGATTCAGGATACTTCTTGGGATGATTATGAGCAGATTCCCACTTGGATAATTCAGGGTTATCTTACAATGGCTCAGGAGATGACAGAGGAGTTGGCAAAAAGGGATATCAAACCGACGCATTTATTCCTGCAGGCAGGTGTTGGTGCCATGAGCCTTATTTTGTCGAAAGAGGAGCTTAAAGAGGTTCGTAAGCATATGGGGCTTAATGAAGATTCTGTTATTTTGCTTATCAACACAGAAGGTGATACGGATCCGGAAAATTATAGGGACATTGTTTATAACGGAGCATATCCAATTTAGGATATGCTCCGTTATTGTTGTTCAAGTGTATTGTTCCCGGCTTCTGCCAGTTTCCGTGCTTCCCGCTCTGCTTTGTTGCGGATTCTCAGTTCTGTAAAGAAGGTCTTAAGCATCTCACTGCACTCTGCTTCCAGTACACCTTTTGTCACAGCAACCTGATGGTTGAATTCGGGCATTTCGAGAATATTTAAAATGGAGCCGGCACATCCGGCCTTGGGGTTCATGCACCCCATCACCACATGGGGAATACGGGCCTGTACAATGGCTCCGGCGCACATCTGACAGGGCTCCAGCGTAACATAGAGAGTGCAGTCCTCCAAGCGCCAGTCACCGATTTTCTTGCTGGCCTTCTTGATGGCAGTGATTTCCGCGTGAGCCAGGGTATTTTTGTCGGTGTTGCGACGATTGTAGCCACGGCCGATAATCTTTCCTTCGTGGACGATGACGCAGCCGATGGGGACTTCGCCCAGAGCATAGGCTTTCTTGGCCTGGCGAAGGGCTTCTTTCATGTATTTTTCAGTTATGTTGGTCATTACAGTTGTTGTTTTCATAACACGAGTATACCACGGATGAAATAAATTGTAAATTATCGGGCTTCGGTTGTCTGTAAAAGGGCAAAAACCCTTATTTTACAGGGATTGCGGCTTGCAATAAGCAGGAGCATATGCTATAATCTCGTTAATATTTCAGGAGGTAATGCCATGAATTTGGAGCAGCAGTTAAATTCAATTACAGGAAAAATTTACGGTAAAAGTATTGGAGCATGTACGCATGTACAGCTTTATACAGGTATTTTGCAGTTGGTCAAGGAGCGTATGGCGAAAGCTCCTGCCATTACAGGAGATAAGAAGGTTTACTATATCTCCATGGAGTTTCTGATTGGTAAACTTTTGTCCAATAATTTGATTAATTTGGGTATTTATGATGAGTTGGCAGCGGTGCTTGCAGAGAATGGCAAGAGCCTTGCAGAGGTGGAGGAGATTGAGCCGGAACCTTCTCTTGGTAACGGTGGATTGGGCCGTCTGGCGGCTTGTTTTCTGGATTCCATTGCTACGTTGGGACTGCCCGGTGATGGTATCGGTTTGAACTATCATTTTGGATTGTTTCAGCAGGTATTCAAGGAACATTTGCAGCGTGCGGAGCGCAATGAGTGGATTGAGAAGCCTTCATGGCTTGAAAAGACCGGCACTGCTTTTGAAGTAGCATTCGGAGATAAAAAGGTTAAGTCCGTTCTTTATGACATTGATGTCATTGGATATGAGAACGGTGTGAATAAGTTGCATTTGTTTGATTTGGAGTCTGTAGATGAAAGTCTGGTAAAAGAGGGTATTACCTTTGATAAGACTGCGGTAGATAAGAATCTGACACTGTTCCTGTATCCTGACGATTCCGATGAGGCCGGTAATCTGCTTCGTATTTACCAGGAGTATTTCATGGTATCTAACGGCGCCCAGTTGATTATTAAGGAGATGAAGGATAAAGGTCAGGATTTGCACAAGATGAATGAGTATGTGGCAATCCAGATTAATGATACTCATCCCACACTTGTAATCCCTGAGTTGATTCGTATTTTGACTAAGCAGGAAGGTTTTACCATGGATGAGGCAATTGAAGTGGTGAGCAAGACTTGTGCTTATACGAACCATACTATTTTGGCAGAGGCGTTGGAGAAGTGGCCCCTTGCGTACATGGAAGAGGTGGTTCCTCAGCTGGTGCCTATTATCAAGGAGCTTGATAAGCGCGTGGCGGTTAAGTACACGGACCCCAAGGTGCAGATTATCGACAAGGATGAGCGTGTGCATATGGCGCACATCGACATTCACTATGGCTACAGTGTAAACGGCGTGGCTGCTATCCATACAGAGATTTTGAAGGATACGGAGCTGAATCATTTTTATAAGCTCTACCCTGAGAAGTTTAATAACAAGACCAATGGCATTACCTTTAGAAGATGGCTTCAGTCCTGTAACAGAGAGCTTGCAGCATTCCTGACAGAGACCATAGGCGATGGTTATAAGAAGGATGCGGCTGAACTTGAAAAATTGTTAGAGAAGATTGACGATCAGGCTGTGCTTGATAAGCTTTATGAAATCAAGCAGGAGAAGAAGGCTCAGCTGGTAGCACATATTCAGGCCAAAGAAGGTATCACACTGGATGCCAATTCTATTTTTGACATTCAGATTAAGCGTCTCCATGAGTATAAGCGTCAGCAGATGAATGCTTTGTATATTATTCATAAGTATTTGGAGATTAAGGGTGGCAAGAAGCCTTCTACACCGCTTACTTTCCTGTTTGGTGCCAAGGCGGCTCCCGCGTATGTGATTGCACAGGACATCATTCATTTGCTTTTGGTGCTTTCTGAGATTGTGAACAATGACCCGGATGTGAGCCCTTATATGAAGGTTGTCATGGTGGAGAACTACAATGTAAGCTATGCGGAGAAGTTGATTCCTGCATGTGACATCTCCGAGCAGATTTCTCTGGCTTCCAAGGAGGCATCCGGTACCGGTAATATGAAGTTTATGTTAAACGGTGCGGTGACACTTGGTACCAGTGATGGTGCAAATGTGGAGATTCATGAGCTGGTGGGGGATGACAATATCTATATCTTTGGTGAGAAGAGTGATACGGTTATCGAGCACTATGCCAAGGCGGATTATGTATCCAAGGATTATTATGACAAGAGCCCTGTGATTAAAGAGGCAGTAGACTTTATCGTAGGTAAGCAGGCGCTTGCTATCGGACATAAGGAGAATCTGGAGCGTTTGTACAAGGAGCTTTTGAACAAGGACTGGTTCATGACCCTTTTGGATTTGGAAGATTATATTGCAGCTAAGGACCGTGCTTTTGCAGACTACGAGGATAAACAGAAGTGGAAGAAGATGATGCTGGTGAATATTGCCAAGGCAGGTTTCTTCTCATCTGATCGTACCATTGCAGAGTACAACAGGGATATTTGGAAGTTGAAATAAGAGATAAATAAAAGGGCGGATGCAAGAGTTTTTGAAACATGCATTCGCCCTTTTGTGGTGCGCATTATAATACTATTGGAGAATTCTACGGTGTTCCCAGTTTCTCGCTGATTATTTTCTTGTGTGCGTCTGTGAATTCGCCGTCGTAGTTTAAATCAATTTCTACGATGCAGGTCTCATAACAAAGTAAAAAGCGTGTTTGCAGTTCTCCGCCCAGCTCAAGCTGATAGGCTTCATTCGCATTCCATGGTGTAGCATCCACTTTAACTCGTTTTTCCCAGGTATCATCTTCCGGTATGGGACGGCCGTAGTCGTGGGCGAAATTGTCAAGCATGGCATTTTGGCACCATTCATATACGAAAGGACATTTTACGGTGGTTATGATATAGTCCAGTCGCGGCTGGTCCAGGGCATCTAAACAGGGGCGTTGTGTAGCCTCCAACTTTTCTGCAAGAAAAGACTTGTTGTGCGTGTTTATTTCATAGGAGTAGTTGTCGTAGTCCGTTTCTATCAAATCTTCTACCGTCAAAGGAAGGGGGTCATGATAGATTTTGTGAGTCCAACCATTGACCTCATAGGTGGCAACCGGTATTTTTTCCGGAAAAAGAGTTTCACTTATAATAATTACACCGATTATCAGCATTCCTGTAACGCTAAAGGAAGTGAATAGGGTTAAAATAATGGTTATGTTGCGGTTGGCAGTGGCAGAAAATTTTAACTTCTTCATCCATTGGGATATTCCCAGAAGAATTGCTGTAAGCCCTAAGACAATAACAATGGACGCAATGGCTATCAGGCTTAAGCGGGAGTTGTTGGTAACAAACAGCATAAGGACGAAGGCTAAAAAAATTATGCCCAGCATTACAATTTTGAAATAGGGATGGCTGTTGGTTGTCACAAAACTACCATCTATCTCGGCTGCTTTCTTGGCTTTCCTGTGCCAGGAGTGATAATGGCTCATTTCTACAATGACAAATATCAACAGAAGCAGCCAATAAATAATCATAAACAGATCGATGTTGCTTGTAATAAGCTGGAGCGGATCTATCACAAGACGAAAGAGATACAGTAACATCTGAAATATTCCCGTAAATGTTGAAAGGTAAAACGCGGGCAGATGGCTCTTCTTGGCAGAAGCATGGATGGCGGCTACGTCTAAAGTTGCATCTGTTTCAATGGGAGTCGGGTCAGCTGCTTCATTGTAAAAAATCTGCATCTGAGCATTGGAGGCTGCCAGCTTCCAACCGGTATGTTCGCAGAAATCCTGAAAAGAAAGCTGTGCTTCCGAGGGTTCCGGGTCAAAAACCGATGCCCTGGCAAAGTAAACTACGGAAAAATGTAATTTCTGCGGCTCGATACGACGAAAATGCCATCCGTTAAAAGCAATTTTATCTAACAACCATCCTTTTTCGGCCTGTTTCTCCAAGTAGGCCTCAATCCCTGTGCGGTCATAGAAAGAATAGAAAACAAAACAGCGTTTTGTACTTTTCATTAGAGTTCCCCCTCGTATAATATTTTTTAGATACATAAATGTACCTTGATAACTTAATTTATTTTGTTCAATAGGCTTAGTTAAGCCCATGATATAATTGTCCTAGTGTCAATCAGGTAATAGTTCTTTCTC
>SVFL01000023.1 GCA_015056885.1 Lachnospiraceae bacterium | reverse complement strand
AGCTTTGATTACCAATAAATTGACAACTTCTTATTTACAGAAGTCTGCCAATAACACCATTGGTAATGCAGAGGAGAAGGCAAGAGAGATTATTGATGATGCACTCAAGACTGCGGAATCCAAGAAGCGTGAATCACTTCTTGAGATTAAGGAAGAGTCCATTCGAGCTAAGAACGAGCTTGATAAGGAAATCAAAGAACGCAGATCTGAGGTACAGCGTGATGAACGCCGTGTACAGCAGAAAGAGGCAAACATCGACAAGAAGGCTGATGCACTTGAGCGTAAAGAACAAAGCTTAACTTCCAGAGAAGAATCCTTGAGCAAGATGAAGGAAGAGGTCTCTAAGTTAAATGAGCAGCGTTTACAGGAACTGGAACGAATTTCCGGATTGACCTCTGAACAGGCAAAAGACTACTTATTGAAAATTGTTGAAGACGAAGTGAAACATGAAACGGCTGTGATGATCAAAGAGATGGAGAGTCAGGCCAAGGAGGAAGCTGACAAGAAGGCGAAAGAGTATGTTGTTTCAGCAATTCAGAGATGTGCTGCAGACCACGTTTCTGAGACAACTATTTCCGTTGTGCAGCTGCCTAGCGATGAGATGAAGGGTAGAATCATCGGTCGAGAGGGACGTAATATCCGAACTCTGGAGACTATGACAGGCGTAGACCTGATTATTGATGATACACCGGAAGCAGTAATCTTGTCCGGATTTGATCCGATTCGCCGTGAAGTGGCGAGAATTGCCCTTGAGAAATTAATCGTAGATGGACGTATCCATCCTGCCAGAATCGAAGAGATGGTAGAAAAGGCGCAAAGAGAAGTTGAGGTAATGATTAAAGAGGAAGGTGAATCAGCTACTCTTGAGGTAGGAGTGCATGGAATTCATCCTGAGCTTGTAAGATTACTTGGTAAGATGAAGTTCAGAACCAGTTATGGTCAGAATGCATTGAAACACTCTATTGAAGTGGCACAGTTGTCAGGGCTGCTTGCTGCTGAGATGGGGCTGGATGTAAGACTGGCTAAGAGAGCCGGACTTCTTCATGACATCGGTAAATCCGTTGACCATGAGATGGAAGGTTCCCATGTACAGCTTGGTGCTGAGCTTTGTAGAAAGTACAAAGAGAACAATGTGGTTATCAATGCAGTGGAATCTCACCACGGCGATGTAGAAGCCACTTCCCTGATTGCATGTATTGTACAAGCTGCTGATACAATCTCTGCTGCAAGACCGGGAGCTAGAAGGGAAACATTAGAAACCTATACTAGCAGATTAAAACAGTTAGAAGAAATAACAAACAATTTCAAAGGTGTAGACAAATCTTTTGCTATTCAGGCAGGTCGTGAAGTTCGTGTTATGGTAGTGCCCGAGCAGGTTACAGATGCCGATATGGTACTGATGGCTCGTGATATTTCTAAGCAGATTGAGGCTGAGATGGAATATCCGGGACAGATTAAGGTAAATGTAATCCGTGAGAGCCGAGTGATTGATTACGCGAAATAATGCGTTACCATAGACAGTTCGAGACGTAAATGAATGGACAACTTAATAAGTATCCCAACAGCCGTTGCATAATTGCAACGGCTGTTTTTGCGTTCAATGCTCAGAAAATGCGTAAAAATATTAAAAGAGGGTTTAATTTGTATGCTTAAGTTAAAAATCCTACAAAATTTTTTAAAAAGGGCTTGTGTATTGGCATTTCTTATAGTATGATTAACCAAGTGTATGATTGTATACGATTATGCAAAGGAGAGAATTTGTTATGAAAGCATATCGCGAAATGAGTAGAGAAGAGTTATTAACTCTTCAGAGTCAGTTGAATGCAGAATACGAGGAGGCAAAGGCAAAAGGTCTTAGTCTGAATATGTCCCGTGGAAAGCCTGCAGTATCCCAGTTGGATATTTGTAAGGATTTTTTAGATGTGGTAAACAGTGGTTCTGATTTGGTTACAGAGTCCGGTGTTGATACCCGTAACTATGGTGAACTTGTGGGTATTCCTGAGGCACAGCAGCTTATGGCTGATATGATGGGAACGAAACCTGAAAATGTAATTATTTGCGGAAATGCAAGTTTGACCATTATGTATGATACTGTTTCACGTTCCATGACTCATGGCGTGATGGGCAGCACTCCCTGGTGTAAGCTGGATAAGGTAAAGTTTTTGTGTCCTGCTCCCGGTTACGACAGACATTTTGCCATTACAGAGCATTTTGGTATTGAGATGATTACAATTCCTATGTCTCCTGAAGGTCCTGATATGGATATGGTAGAGAAACTGGTGGCTGAGGATGATACTATAAAGGGAATTTGGTGTGTACCCAAGTATTCTAATCCACAGGGTTATACCTATTCCGATGAAACGGTAAGACGTTTTGCAAACCTGAAGCCTGCAGCAGCAGATTTCAGAATTTTCTGGGATAATGCATATATTATTCATGATTTGTATGAGGATAGAAGCGACAAGCTTTTAAATATTTTGGATGAGTGTGAGAAGACCGGAAATGTTGATATGGTTTATGAGTTTGCATCTACTTCCAAGATAAGTTTTGCAGGTGGTGGTATTGCTGCAATCGCAGCTTCCAAGGGCAATCTGGATGCCATGAAGAAGTCTATGACTATTCAGACCATTGGTTATGACAAGATTAATCAGCTGCGTCATGTGCGTTATTTTAAGAATCTGGATGGTTTGAAAGCTCATATGATAAAGCATGCAGCACTTATGCGTCCTAAGTTCGAGGCAGTATTAGAGGTTCTTGACAGAGAACTCAACGGTGCAGGAATTGGTACATGGACCAAGCCTAACGGTGGTTATTTTATTTCCTTTGATGCTATGGATGGTTGTGCAAAGGCTATTGTGGCAAAGTGTAAGGAAGCAGGTGTGATTCTCACCGGTGCAGGTGCGACTTTCCCTTATGGTAAGGACCCTAAGGACAGCAATATCCGTATTGCGCCTTCCTTCCCTACTCCTGAGGAGATGGCTATGGCAACAGATTTGTTTGTGCTGTGTGTAAAGCTTGTAAGTGTGGAGAAACTTCTTGAGGCTTAAATGTTTAAAATATCAATAAACAGTTGAGTAAAAGAAACGGAGGTCACAAATGGAAGAAGTAAAGCGACTGGAACGTAATCTGGTTGTTAAAGGTGCAATCATTGATTATTATCAGGATACCATGCAGATTCCTAACGGAAATGTTGTGAAATGGGATTTGATTGATCATAAAGGTGCGGCAGCGGTAGTTGCTGTTCGGGATGATGGAAAGCTTTTGATGGTGCGACAGTATCGTAATGCTCTGGAGCGTGAGACACTGGAAATTCCTGCAGGTGGATTGAATGGCAGAGAGGAGCCTACCATTGAGGCGGCAGCCCGTGAGTTGCAGGAGGAGACCGGTTATTCCAGTACAGATTTGGAGCTTCTGAATTCTATTTACACTACCGTTGCGTTTTGTAATGAGAAGATAGATATTTATCTGGCTCGTAATCTGACCCGTGGTACTCAGCATTTGGATGAAGATGAGTATATCGATGTGGAGGCATGGGATTTAGAGGATTTATTGCAGATGATATACGAAAGTAAAATTCAGGATGCCAAAACAATTTGTGGCATTTTGACTTATGCCTCTAAGTATGGCAGAGAGGATTAAATAAAGATTTACCCGCATATATTGAATTGTTAAGGCGGGTGATATAATGAGAGAAAGCGTTTTTGATAGAAAAAGTTCTTTGGGTATGGTATTTTTGCTTGCTTTTGTTGCAGGAATACTGACTATGAATTTTGGAAAGAGCATTTTGCTGGAAAATACGGGATTGTTGGATGAAAACATGCTTATGCAGATGAAGTCCGCATTTCCGGACAGCGATGCTCTTTTTGTGTTTGTAATGCGTAAGAGATTGACATTTGTTGTAATAATGGCGGTTCTTGCAACTACTTATCTGGGGGTGGCTGCCTGTATGGCAGTCACCATGTGGTATGGATTTTCGACGGGGATGTTTTTGACAGCTGCGATTTTGCGTTATGGATTCAAGGGGATATTATTGGTAGCAGCCGGTGTTTTGCCGCAATATTTTCTATATATTCCGGCGATATATGCTTTGCTTATCTGGAGTGATAAGACTTGCAGGATGATTTATTGTAAGAGTTATTATCAAAGGGAGGATACAAAAACACCCATCCTCTTGGGACGGGTGCTTTCTCTTGTTGTAATATTAATCGGTATGGTGGCCGGCTGTTTTCTGGAAAGCTTTGTGAATCCCGGAATACTGCAGGGATTCTTAAGAATGCTTTGAGAATTATTCGTACTCTGCCAGGTCAAGGATAAGCTTTTCTGTGTCGGCCCAACCAAGGCAGGGGTCGGTGATGGATTTGCCGTAAATGCCTTCGCCGATTTTCTGACAACCCTCTTCGATATAGCTCTCAATCATCAAGCCCTTTACCAGGCTGTGGATATCGGAGTTTAATTTGCGGTTGTGCATGATTTCCTTGGCAATACGTACCTGTTGGTCGAATTTCTTGCCGGAGTTGGAGTGGTTGGTGTCGATGACACAGGCAGGATTCTTCAAATCCATTTTACCATACATTTCCAAAAGAAGATTCAAATCTTCATAATGATAGTTGGGAAGATTTTGGCCATGCTTGTTGGTGGCACCGCGCAAAACAGTGTGTGCCATATCGTTACCGGTAGTGCGCACTTCCCAGCCTCTGTAGATGAAAGAATGGGGATGTTGTGCTGCATAAACGGAGTTAAGCATAACGGAGAAATCACCACTGGTAGGGTTTTTCATGCCGGCAGGCACATCGAAACCACTGACGGTAATGCGATGCTGTTGGTCTTCTACAGAACGTGCACCAATTGCTACATAGGACAAAAGGTCGGACAAATAAGGCCAGTTTTCAGGATAGAGCATCTCGTCTGCAGCGGAGAGCCCGGTCTCCTGAAATGCGCGGATATGCATTTTACGAATTGCAATAAGTCCTGCTAAAAAGTCCGGTTTCTCTTCGGGGTTGGGCTGATGAACCATGCCCTTATATCCCTCGCCGGTAGTGCGGGGTTTATTGGTGTAAATTCTGGGAATCAGAATCAGCTTGTCGCTTACTTTGTCATTAAGTTTTGCAAGACGGTTGACATAGTCACACACTGCATCCTCGTTGTCGGCGGAGCAGGGGCCGATGATTACCAGAAATTTGTTGCTTTTGCCGGTGATGACGTCGCGAATTTCTGCATCACGTTTCTTTTTTAATTCTTTTAGTTGGGCAGGAAGTGCGTATTCTGCGCAAATATCTTCCGGTGTAGGTAAAATTTTAATCAATTCAAAGCTCATTTTCTCACCATGTCAGGGGACTTTTCAAAATCCCGTTCCTTTCTATCGTGGAATATTATAGTATAAGTCGTCCAAATATGCAAGAAAATGAAATTTTTACTTTCCCAGAAAAGGAGAATATGCTATACTGTTACAGAAGTGTCGAATTCTAAGGAGCGTGTTGATTATGTCGCAGGATGGAAAGCGAGATGCTGCTGCGAGACAGAAACGTGTCCGGAGACTGAAGCATCTGATAATAATTACACTTTTAACTTTAATATTGATTCCCATAATATGCTGCACAGTGCTGATGTTTATGGTGGGTGATATGAATCGAAGGATTGATGAACTTTCGGAGCGTATAAGCTTGCTTGAACAGAGGGAATATCCGGTGACGACAATGCCGGATGTGCCGGATGGCGATGGTGTGCAGGATACTATGCAGACAGAAGCTGAGCAGACAGAGGACACAAGACGTAAAGTGTATTTGACCTTTGATGACGGTCCTGGTGTCAATACAAACGAGATTTTGGATATTTTGGCTGAGTATGATGTGAAGGCAACTTTTTTTGTGGTGGGCAAGGAAGATGAGATTTCCAAACAGGCTCTTCAGAGAATTGTTGCGGAAGGGCATTCTTTGGGGATGCATTCATACAGTCATAAATATGCGCAGTTGTATGAGTCGGAGGAAAGCTTCCGGGCTGATTTTGAGAAGCAGAGAACCTTTTTGGAGAACCTTACGGGAGAGCCTTGCAAAATTTATAGGTTTCCGGGGGGCAGTTCTAATACGGTGAGCGATGTGGATATGCATCTTTTTGCAGATTATCTGGACAGTCAGGGAGTTGTATTTCATGATTGGAATATTGCATCCGGAGACGGCGGAAGGGTTGTTCTGGATGTGGATACACTGGTCAGAAACAGTACAGCCGACATTGAAACATGGAGTACAGCAGTAGTGCTTTTGCATGACTCTGCGGAGAAGTATACGACAGTGGAAGCACTGCCTCAGATTATAGAGACTATTCAAGGTTTGGATAACACAGTGCTTTTACCGATTACCGAGGAGACGGTTCCGGTACAGCATATCGATAGAGCGAAAGACAACGGAGGTACAAATTAGATGGGATTTTTCTCAGATTTGAAGGAGGATTTGTCGCAGGCAGTTAATGAACTGATGCCGGACGAATTAAACGATAAGACGGTAGAAGAAGTTGCAACAAAAGAGGCAGAGGAGATAATAAATGCAGAGGCAGCATCTGCAGAGTTGCAAGAGGAAATAACGGATGATTTGTCAGTAGAACTTTCTCTGGAGGAGATGCTCAAAAATATCGACGATATTCAGCTTCCGGAGGATTATGAGACACAGGCGGAAGATGTTGAGCCGATGGATGCTTCTCTGGAGGAAGCTTTGGCGGCGGCACTTGAGAGTATTCCGGATGAGAATGGTGAAATTCTGTCTGATACGGCATCATGGATGTATGCAGAGTCTGCAGAAGAGGTAACGGAATCTGAGACAGAGGTTACAGAAATCGAAGAACCCGAAGCGGTTCCTGTGACTGAGGAGGTTGGTGGACCTTTGGTGTCGGAGGCGGAAGCGGTTGAGATAACAAATGAGCCGGAAGATGTGGTGAGTGTGATGCCGGATAATGAAGTAGATGACGAAGGAGCAGATGATAAGATGGATAGCTATACAAACAGACAGGCTTCAGATGAGACAGCCGTTATTACAGCCGGAATGCAGATTAAGGGTGACATTACCTCTGAAGGTTCTGTGGACGTTGTTGGTACGGTGGAAGGAAATATTGAGGTTTGGGGCAAACTGAATATTACCGGACGTGTAAACGGCAATTCCAATGCAGCAGAGATATATGCGGAGGGGGCAAAGATTACCGGTGAAATCGTAAGTTCCGGTGCTGTGAAGATTGGTAACAGTTCCGTGATTATCGGTAATATTACTGCTAAGAGTGCGGCGATTGCAGGTGCTGTAAAGGGTGATATTGACGTACAGGGACCTGTGATTCTGGATGCTTCTGCTATTGTAATGGGTAATATCAAGTCGAAGTCCGTACAGATTAACAATGGTGCGGTTATTGAGGGTATGTGCTCACAGTGCTATGCAGATGTAAGTCCTTTGAGCTTCTTTGATGAGTACAAGACAGAGATTAAGAACAGCAAAAAGAATAAATAAACAGCGGGGGTAAGCCATGCGTAGAATTTTATTAAAGCTTTCCGGTGAGGCACTTGCAGGAGAGAAAAAAACAGGATTTGATGAAGAGACTGTGAGAAAGGTTGCTCTTCAGGTAAAGACTCTTGTAGATGATGGCGTACAGGTAGGAATCGTTATCGGAGGCGGTAATTTCTGGAGAGGACGTTCCAGTGAAAATATTGACCGCACTAAGGCCGATCAGATTGGTATGTTGGCAACGATTATGAACTGTATTTATGTTTCAGAAATATTCCGTTCGGTAGGTATGATGACTAACATTCTTACTCCCTTTGAATGCGGTTCTTTTACCAAGTTATTTTCCAAGGACAGAGCGAATAAGTATTTTGAAAAGGGTATGGTAGTTTTCTTTGCGGGAGGTACCGGACATCCCTACTTCTCTACAGACACCGGTGTTGTGCTGCGCGCAGTAGAGGTGGATGCAGATGTAATTTTGTTGGCGAAGTCCATTGACGGAGTATATGATGCAGATCCGGCAAAGGATCCCAATGCCAAGAAGTATGATGAGGTAAGCATCGATGAGGTAATTGCCAAGAATCTTCAGGTGGTTGATATGACAGCTTCCATTCTGGCTCGCGACAACAAGATGCCCATGTGGGTGTTTGGCCTGAATGAGGAAAATAGTATTATCAATACTGTTAAGGGACAATTTAACGGTACAAAGGTGACCGTATAAATCTTAATAAAAATACAAAATAAAATGATACCCCTGTGGGGAATGGAGGAATTATGGACGCAAGATTACAGCAGTATGATGACAAAATGA
Organism: Lachnospiraceae bacterium; assembly: GCA_015056885.1. GTDB lineage: Bacteria > Bacillota > Clostridia > Lachnospirales > Lachnospiraceae > Acetatifactor. The sequence continues at coordinate 34,039 of SVFL01000023.1, read as the reverse complement.
AAAAAGCAATTGATTTCTTGGAGAGCGATTATGCAGGTATTCGTGCAGGACGTGCGAATCCTCATGTGCTTGATAAAATTCGTGTAGATTATTATGGTACACCTACTCCTATTCAGCAGGTAGGTAATGTAACCGTTCCGGAGGCGCGTATCATCCAGATTGCACCTTGGGAGAAGACTATGATTAAAGAGATTGAGAAGGCAATTATGACATCTGATTTGGGTATCAATCCTTCCAACGACGGTAGTGTGATTCGTCTGGTGTTCCCTGAGCTTACCGAGGAACGCAGAAAGGATCTTGCTAAGGATGTGAAGAAGAAAGCAGAGGATGCAAAGGTTGCAGTGCGTAATATCAGACGTGATGGTAACGATGCATTTAAGAAGCTTGCCAAGACCGAGATTTCCGAGGATGAGATTAAGCAGCTTGAGGACGAGATTCAGAAGCTTACCGACAAGTATGTAAAAGAAATCGACGCAATGATGGATGCTAAGACTAAGGAAGTAATGACGGTATAAATACAATTTTAATAGACAAGGGCGGAAGGGCAAAACTCATCCGCCCTGTTTACCTATAGAGAAACTGAGAGGTTTGTTATGAGTGAAAACTTAAATATTCCCCGGCATGTGGCCATCATTTTGGATGGTAACGGGCGTTGGGCCAAGGCAAAGGGTCTTCCACGCAATTATGGACATGTGGAAGGGGCCAAGACTGTGGAAAAAATATGTGAAGAAGCTTATAAGATGGGAATTCAGTATCTGACTGTCTATGCTTTTTCCACGGAGAACTGGAATCGTCCCCAGGATGAGGTTGATGCACTGATGAAGCTTTTGCGCAATTACATGAAGAATTGTCTTAAGACAGCAGAGAAAAATCGCATGTGTGTGCGTATTATCGGTGATGTGTCCCGTCTGGATGAGGATTTGCAGGTTAAGATTGCAGAGTTGGAAGAAGCTACCAAGGATAATGACGGTTTGCATTTTCAAGTAGCAATCAATTATGGCGGCAGAGACGAGATAACCAGAGCGGTTCGCAAGCTTGCCACAAAGGTTGCGGCAGGAGAACTTGTACCGGAGGCTGTGACAGAAGAAATGATTAACAGTTGTCTTGATACGGGCGATATGCCGGATCCGGATTTGTTGATTCGTACCTGTAATGAACAGAGAATATCAAATTTCCTGCCATGGCAGCTGGCATATACGGAGTTTTATTTTACGCCCGTGGCCTGGCCGGATTTTACTAAAGAAGAATTGATGAAGGCTGTTGAGGCATATAATCATAGAGACAGAAAGTATGGCGGCCTGAAGGAGGAGTAATCATGTTTTGGACCAGATTAGCCAGCGGAATCATACTGCTAGTCATCGCCATTGCAGCGATGTTTGTGGGAGAGTGGCCACTGCTTTTGATCTTGTATGGTTGCTCCATGGTAGCGTTTCGTGAGTTGACAAAGGTGCTTGGCTGTGCTACAGACAAGAAGAAATTCAATGCGTTGGAAGTGATTGGTTTCCTGGGGATTACCTGTTATTATGCGGCAGTGTATTTCTCCATTGATAAGGTAGTGCTTCTGATGTGTATTGTGGGTCTGTTTTTGGCGGAGATGTTCTGGTATGTGGTGACTTTTCCCAAATACAAAGCGGACCATGTGGTTGCGGCCGTGTTTTCATTTATGTATGCACCACTTTTGCTTTCCTTTGTGTATCTTACCAGAATGAGTTCGGAGGGAAATTATCTTGTATGGCTGATTCTTATCAGTTCCTGGGGATGTGATACCTGTGCTTATGCAGTGGGCAAACTTATCGGCAAGAAGAAAATTTTCCCGAAACTCAGTCCCAAGAAATCTCTGGAGGGATGTTTTGGCGGTGTGCTGGGTTCTGCTCTTATCGGTGGTTTGTACGGATATTTTGTTGTTGAAAATGTGCTGCCCGGTCAAAACGTAGCCTGGGCCATTGCCTTTATCTGTGCGGTGGCAGCAGTTATGAGTATGGCGGGGGATTTAGCAGCATCTGCCATCAAGAGAAATCATGAGATTAAGGATTACGGAACTTTGATTCCGGGACACGGAGGTATCATGGATCGCTTTGACAGTATGACTGTGACAGCACCGATGATTTATTTCCTGTCATTGCTTATGATTATTAATTAAGGATTCTAAGGGTACACCCTGATGGAATCATGATTGTTGGAAAGAGAAGATGATTATGGCGAATACAGAACGTATCAAAAAAATTGCAATATTGGGTTCTACCGGTTCCATCGGAACTCAGACTCTTGAAATTGTTCGAGCGAATCCGGATTTGCAGGTGCTGGCATTGTCCGCAGGAGGAAACGTAGACCTTTTAGAAAAGCAGATTCGTGAGTTTAAGCCGGTGCTGGCAGGCGTGTGGAGTGAAGAGGGCGCAGCGGATTTGCGTAGCAGAGTAGCTGATCTGCCGGTAAAAATTGTATCCGGAATGGATGGACTTTTAGAGATTGCAACATTGGATGCAGTGGAGGTATTAGTTACCGCTATTGTGGGAATGATTGGTATCAGACCTACTATTGCTGCTATTGAGGCAGGCAAGGATATTGCCCTTGCCAATAAGGAGACGCTGGTGTGTGCAGGACATATTATTATGCCTCTTGCGGAAAAGTGCGGTGTGTCGATTTTGCCTGTTGACAGTGAACACAGCGCAATTTTCCAGTCTTTGAACGGAGAACCTGCGGATAAAATCGAAAAGATTCTGTTAACTGCTTCCGGCGGTCCTTTCAGAGGCAAAACAAGAGAAGAACTTGCCGGTATGCAAGTGGAGGATGCTCTTAAGCATCCCAACTGGTCTATGGGGCGCAAGATTACCATTGATTCTTCCACCCTTGTTAATAAGGGACTTGAAGTGATGGAGGCTAAGTGGCTCTTTGGTGTGGATTTGGACCGCATTGAGGTGGTGGTGCATCCTCAGAGTATTATTCATTCGGCAGTACAATTTGTGGATGGTGCCATTATGGCGCAACTGGGTGCTCCTGATATGAAGCTTCCCATTCAGTATGCCTTGTATTATCCGGACAGACGTCCCATGGATGGCAAGAGAGTGAACTTTTTTGAGTTGGGTCAGATGACTTTTGAGAAGCCTAATACAGAGGTGTTTACAGGTTTGGCATTGGCCTATGAGGCTGCAAAGACAGGGGGAAGTTTGCCTACTGTTTACAATGCAGCCAATGAGAAGGCAGTGGAATTGTTCCTGAACAAGAAGATTTCCTACCTTCAGATTACGGAGCTCATTGAGGCCTGTATGAAAGCTCATCGTGTGATTGAGAATCCTTCCGTAGAGGAGATTTTGACCTCGGAAAAAGAGGCCTATGATTATATTTTAAGCAGATAAGCAGTAAAAGGATAGTATATGAACGAATCAAATGCACTTGTAACAATAATTTTATTTGTAATAATTTTCGGAATTGTGGTTGTTTCTCATGAGTTGGGACATTTTCTGCTGGCTAAAGCCGGCGGGATTACCGTGGTAGAATTCAGTATAGGTATGGGACCCACATTGCTTTCCTTTAAAAGAGGCGGTACCAAGTATTCATTGAAGCTGTTTCCTATTGGCGGTGCCTGCATGTTTGAGGGAGAAGATGGATTGAACATGGAGGAAGGCGCTGAGAGTAATCCGGGAGCTTTCCCCAATGCCAGTGTGTGGAAACGAATTTCTACGGTTGTTGCAGGACCTGTGTTTAACTTCATTCTGGCATTTATTGTTGCGATAGCAATGGTGAGCATGATTGAGGCGGTAAGAGATCCGGTGGCAACAGAAGTATTAGAAGGGGGTGCGGCAGAGGCGGCCGGCCTTCAGGATGGTGACCGTATTATTTCCCTGAATGGTGAGCGCATTTATCTGTATGAAGAAATTCTGCTTTTTAATGCGCTGTATCGCGAAGGGGAAGTGGAAATGGTATATGAGCGTGATGGCGAACGTTATACTACGATGCTGACGCCTATCTACAGTGAGGAGTATGGACGCTATATGCTGGGATTTTCCAATGCAGACTTTGTTGAGATAAACGGTATGAATACCTTAAAGTATGCATGGTATGAGATGCGTTATAATGTGAAAAACACCTACAAGAGTCTTGGTATGATGGTGACCGGACAGGTAAGTCGTAAGGATGTGGCAGGGCCTGTTGGTATAGCCAATGTGGTAGGTGAGGCCTATGACCAGTCCAAGGAGTATGGTTGGGAAAATGTTTTGGTAACGATGATGAATATTACCCTGATGTTATCTGTTAATTTGGGTATTTTGAATCTGTTGCCATTGCCGGCTTTGGACGGAGGAAGACTTGTGTTCCTGTTTCTTGAGGTTCTTCGCGGCAAGCCAATACCGCCGGAGAAGGAAGGAATGGTTCATTTTATCGGTTTGATGTTCTTTATGGCATTGATGGTTTTAATTTTCTTTAATGATTTAGCCAATATTTTTGGTATCTAAAATGCAAGAGGGCCGGCAGACAGCCGGCCCCATTCACAATCTTAAGCTGCGTTCGCAGAAAACTTCACAAATTGGTAATGGAAATATTAGAGATATAAGGTAGAAAGGAGTAATATGAAATACTTAACAGGATATTATTGGAGTGCCGATAAAAATACGGCTTTTGTTTTGGTACACGCCAGGCGGATTGGAGATGGTTTGCCGATAATGATGATGGGGATATGTGATCCTTTTGAAGACACAGTCATAGAAAATTTCAAAAATATGTTGTTGGAATGGTTCGACAGACAGGGTTTGCATCATTGTGGTAAGGGAGGCGCAAGTAAATGTATTCGGTTGGTAGGGAAGTCGTTCGTAAAATGGTTTGCTGCAGATGGTGGAAATAACAAAGATGCGGATACATGGAAAAATGTGTCGTGGTGTGTATTTGTGACAGTGGGAGAAGAGTGTTTCTATGCCTGGAATGGCGACGGAGAAATTCGTTTGTTGAATTTGTGTTTTAACCGGCTTAACAGCCGTAAGTTAACATGGCATACAGATAAGATGCAGCTTGAATATGCAGGTCTGGAGCCCGGAGTTGGGATTTTGCTGGGGACAAAAAGTCTTTTTGAATATCTGCCGGAGAAAAGTTTGAAGGAATGTCTCGCTATAGAGACCATAGACAATAAGGGACAGATACAAAAACATCTGAAGGAGGCGGTTTTGGAGGCGGCATACAGAGGTGCAGAAGTTTCGGGAGCTGTTTTGGCAGTGACAAAGGAGGCGCAGTAAATGGAAGTTAGGGTAATGGAGGCGTGGGTAAATACAAGTTTGGGAAAAAGAGGATATGAATTAAAAAATTTCATTGGAACGGGAGCTTTTGGAAAGGTGTATCTTGTAAAAAAACGTCAGACGGGAATACTTCTGGCCTGTAAAAGTGCAAAAACACTACAGTCACAGAAACTTTTGAAAAAGGAGGCGGAAGTGTTGCAGCAAATTCGGCATCCTGTATTTCCTTTGTTTGAAGAATTTATAGAGGATTCATGGGGGTGTCTTTTGCTGATGGAATATGTGGAGGGGGAGAGTCTTGCAGAGCGGTTGGAACAAGATGTTTTGCCAACGAAAGAAGCTCTTGACTATGCCGGATGGTTGGCAGAGGGACTTGAGTATCTGCACCAGCTTTCAGAGCCTGTTTTGTACAGAGATTTGAAGCCGGAGCATGTGAAGATATGTTATGATGGCAAGGTAAAACTTCTGGATATGGGGTGTGCATGTCGGCTTTCAGAGGCACGTTTTTCGAAAGCAGGTACCAGAGGATATGCACCGTCGGAACAATTAGCAGAAGGACAGCCGGGGGTATATAGTGATGTTTATGCCTTTGGTAAGTTGCTTTCATATATGCTGACCGGGGAAAATCCCTGTCTGCCTTCTTCGAAGAAGGCAGGTGTGCTGCTTTATAAGAAAAAAATTAGTTTATATCTGAAAAAGTTAGTGGAATGTTGCACGGAGGAAGATTATCGGAATCGGATACAGGATATGGGCGCTGTTATACGGAACCTTAGGAAATGTGGCGGGGAGGAGGCGTTTCTGTATGAGAGTATCATAAAATAGAAAAAATCAAGAAAACTCGTTGACATTTCCTGATTTTGGGGCTATACTACTAGTAGCATAAAGGTAGATTTCAGAAAGAGTGGACGCGCGCCACTCTTTCTTCTATGTTAAAAACAATATTGTGGAAATCAATATCTGTTGCTGATAAGGAGGATTGGAATGTCAAAGCGAGAGACCTACGAGGCACGTACGGAAGAACTGCTTACTCCGATAGCTGAATCAAACGGCGTAGAGATTTATGATGTGGAGTATGTGAAGGAAGGTAGTGACTTTTATCTGAGGGCATACATTGATAAGCCCGATGGTGTGAACATTATCGATTGCGAGAATGTGAGCAGAGCATTGTCTGATGCATTGGATAATGCAGATTTTATTCCGGATGCTTATATTCTGGAGGTGTCCAGTCCAGGTTTGGGCAGAACCTTGAAAAAGGATAAGCACCTGGAGAAAAGTATTGGTCAGGAAGTAGAGATAAAGTTGTTCAAGGCTATTGATAAGTGCAAAGAATTTGTGGGTGAATTGGTGAGCTTTGATGCGGATACAATCACTATTGTGGAGAACGGTGCAGAACGTACATTTAATCGTCCGGAAATTGCACTGATTCGACTGACAATTGATTTTTAAAAGGAACGGATTACAAATTTACATTGAATATAGAAAAAACAAGGCGAAAGCCGGAAACGGAGGAGACAATGAACAAGGAATTAATGGAGGCACTGGATATTCTGGAGAAGGAGAAGGAAATCAGCAAAGAGACGCTGTTTGAAGCTATCGAGAATTCCCTGCTTACCGCATGTAAGAATCATTTTGGAAAGGCAGATAATGTAAAGGTTGAGATTGATCGTGAGACCTGTGATTTTTTGGTGTATGCAGAGAAAGAGGTTGTTGAGACTGCTGACGATGTGGAAGATGACTGCCTTCAGATTGCATATGATGAGGCAAAGGAGCTTTCTAAGAAGGTAAAGGTTGGCGATGTGTTGAATGTGGAGATTAAGTCCAAGGAGTTCGGCCGTATTGCAACCCAGAATGCTAAGAATGTAATCTTGCAGAAGATTCGTGAAGAAGAAAGAAGTGTAATTTACAATCAGTATTTCGAGAAGGAAAAAGATGTGGTTACCGGTGTTGTTCAGCGTAACATTGGCAAAAACATCAGCATCAATCTCGGTAAAGCCGATGCAATGCTGGCTGAGAGTGAGCAGGTTAAGGGCGAGGTATTCAGACCTACTGAGCGTATCAAAGTTTATATTTTGGAAGTGAAAAACACCTCCAAAGGTCCCCGTATCAGCGTGAGCCGTACTCATCCGGAATTGGTTAAGAGACTGTTTGAGTCTGAGGTTACTGAGATTAAGGATGGCACAGTTGAGATTATGAGCATCGCAAGAGAGGCCGGCAGCCGTACCAAGATTGCGGTATGGAGCAATAATCCCAATGTAGATGCAGTTGGTGCTTGTGTAGGTATGAACGGTGCCAGAGTTAATGCAATTGTTGAGGAACTTCGCGGTGAGAAGATTGACATCGTTCCCTGGGATGAGAACCCCGGTAACCTGATTCAGAATGCATTGTCACCTGCAAAGGTAGTAGCAGTGTTTGCAGATCCCGATGAGAAGACCGCAAAGGTAGTTGTTCCTGATTATCAGCTTTCCCTTGCAATTGGTAAAGAGGGACAGAATGCGAGACTGGCTGCAAGACTGACCGGTTATAAGATTGACATCAAGTCTGAGACTCAGGCAAAGGATGCACCCGGTTTCCGCTATGAGGATTATATGTACGACGAGTACGATGAGGAAGAGTATGAGGGAGAGTACGCAGAAGACGAGTACGAGACCGGTAAGGAGGAGTAATTGTTTTCATGGCCAAAAAGATCCCTTTAAGACAGTGTGTCGGCTGTAGCGAGATGCGAAGCAAGAAAGAAATGCTGCGTGTGCTTAAGTCGGCAGAGGATGATACATTTTGTCTGGACATTACAGGCAAGAAAAATGGAAGAGGCGCATATGTTTGTAAGAACAGAGAATGCCTTGTAAAGGCACGCAAGTCAAAAGGGCTGGAGCGTTCTTTTAAAATGAGTATTCCGAATGAAGTGTATGATGCCTTGGAAAAGGAGTTTGATGAGCTTGAAGCAGAATAAGGTTTTGTCGTTACTTGGACTTGCAATGAGAGGACGTAATTTGGTGAGCGGAGAATTCCAGACGCTGGAAGCAGTGAAAAACGGGTCCGCCATGCTGGTAATCATTGCAGAGGATGCGTCGGCGAATACCAAGAAGTTATTTACGAATAAGTGCACATTTTATGAGGTTCCGGTATATGAATACGGTACCAAGGATGAACTGGGCCGGGCAATCGGAAAGGATATGCGCTCATCTCTGGGTGTAAGTGACGCGGGACTGGCTGAGGCAATCATCAAACAGTTAGAAATATAGCATGTTATCAACGATAAGTTGATGACAGGAAATGGAGGAAAGCATGGCGAAAATCAAAGTACATGAACTCGCAAAAGAATTGGATAAACAGAGCAAAGATATATTGAGTTTCCTGCAGGAGAAGGGTGTTGAAGCGAAGGCTGCCAACAGCTCCGTGGAGGAGGATGTTGCAAATATGGTAAGAAAAGAACTTGGAAAGGCAGCAGCACCTAAGGCTGAGTCCCCTAAAACGGAGGCACTTAAGGTCGAGGCTCCCAAAGCAGAGGCTTCCAAGGCAGAAGAGGAACCCAAGAAGAAAAAGAAAAATATTATCTTCGTAAGTAATCCTCAGAATTCGAAGATGCCCGGCGGACGTCCCGGCAATGGCAATAACAATCAGCGTCCTGCAGGCAATCAGGGAAGAAATCAGGGTAGCAATAATAACAATAATAACAACAATAATAACAGAGCACAGGCACCGGTTCGTCCCATTAAGCCGCTGACCCCTCCTTCCCCTACACCTTCTGTGCAGATGGTAAGCAGTAAGCCTCAGCCTGCTAAGCGTCAGGAGGAAAGTGCAAAAGCTCAGACGGTTGCACAGTCGCAGCCCAAGGCTTTGGTAAATGAGAAGCCTGTTACTGAGAAACCTGTGAATGACAGAGTTCAAAATGATAGACCTCAGAATGACAGAACTCAAAATGACAGACCTCAGAATCAGGGGAATCGAAACGATAGAAATAATGATCGAAACAATGACAGAAATCGCGGCGACAGACCCGCGCGTCAGGATAATAGCTTTGGAAACCGTCCTCAGAACGGACAGAACAAAGACCGTTTTGGCGGCAGTGATAACAGAAGTGGTGCAGGTCGTCAGGGGCGTCCCGGTGATGGCGGTCAGCAAGAGAGACGTGGCGGTAACAATGCCGGTCCCGGACGTGGGTTTGGCGGCGGTCGTGATAACAGAAATGATAACAGAGGTGGCGCAGGCAGAGGATTTGTAGCTGAAGCACCTGCTAAGGATATGGAGAAGAAGCGTGACGACGATAAGAGACGTATTGGACGTGAGAAGGACAATAAGCGCTCCAAGAAGGACCATATCTACGAAGAGGAAGAAGCATTAAAGAACAAGCCCGGCAGATTCATTAAGCCGGAGAAGAAGGAAGTCGTGGAAGAAGTTATTAAGGTTATTACCCTTCCGGAGAATATTACCATTAAGGATTTGGCTGACAAGATGAAGATTCAGCCCGCAGCCATTGTAAAGAAACTGTTCCTTGAGGGCAAGGTGGTTACCGTAAATCAGGAGATTTCTTACGAGGATGCAGAGAATATTGCTATGGAATATGAAATTCTCTGTGAGAAGGAAGTTAAGGTAGATGTAATTGAAGAACTTTTGAAAGAGGAAGATGAGGCAGCAGAGACTCTTGTTGAGAGACCTCCTGTTATCTGTGTAATGGGTCATGTAGACCATGGTAAAACTTCCCTTTTGGATGCAATTCGTAAGACTCATGTAACAGATAGAGAGGCCGGTGGTATTACACAGCACATTGGTGCGTATACTGTATCCTTGGACGAGAGAAAAATTACCTTCCTGGATACTCCCGGACATGAGGCATTTACTGCAATGCGTATGCGTGGTGCAAATTCCACGGATATTGCAATCCTTGTAGTTGCTGCGGATGATGGCGTAATGCCTCAGACCATCGAGGCAATTAACCATGCTAAGGCGGCAGGTATTGAAATTGTTGTAGCTGTAAACAAAGTTGATAAGCCTTCTGCAAACATTGATCGTGTTAAGCAGGAGCTTACCGAGTATGAACTGATTGCTACTGACTGGGGCGGAAGTACTGAATTTGTACCTGTATCTGCTAAGACCGGTCAGGGTATTGAGGATCTGTTGGAGACCATTCTGCTTACTGCAGATATTCTGGAGCTCAAGGCGAATCCCAACAGACGTGCAAGAGGTCTGGTTATCGAGGCAGAGCTGGATAAGGGACGTGGTCCTGTTGCTACTGTTTTGGTACAGAAGGGTACTCTTCATGTTGGAGATTTCATCTCTGCAGGTGCAAGTCACGGTAAGGTTCGTGCAATGGTAGATGATAAGGGAAGACGTGTGAAAGAGGCTGGTCCTTCAACACCCGTTGAGATTTTAGGTCTTTCCGATGTTCCCAGTGCAGGTGAAGTATTTATTGCACATGAGAACGATAAGACTGCGAAATCCTTTGCTGAGACTTATCAGGCTCAGAACAAGGAGAAGATGCTTGAGGACACCAAGACAGCGATGTCTCTGGATGATTTGTTCTCCCAGATTAAGGAGGGCAATCTGAAGGAATTGAATCTGATTGTCAAGGCCGACGTTCAGGGTAGTGTGGAGGCTGTTAAGCAGTCTCTGATGAAGCTGTCCAATGAAGAAGTAGTGGTTAAGTGTATCCATGGTGGTGTAGGTGCCATCAATGAATCCGACGTGGTACTGGCAAGTGCTTCTAATGCTATTATCATTGGATTTAATGTAAGACTGGATCCTACTGCAAAGGCTACTGCTGAGCAGGAGGGAGTAGATGTACGTCTGTACAAGGTTATCTATCAGGCACTTGAGGATATTGAGGCTGCTATGAAGGGTATGCTTGATCCTATCTTTGAGGAGAAGGTTATTGGTCATGCAGAGGTTCGTCAGATCTTCAAGGCTTCCCAGATTGGTAACATTGCAGGTTCCTATGTCCTTGACGGTGAGTTCCGCAGAGGCTGTAAGGTTCGTATTACCCGTGAGGGCGAGCAGATCTTTGAGGGTAATCTTGCTTCCCTGAAGCGTTTCAAGGACGATGTAAAGGAAGTAAAATCCGGTTTCGAGTGTGGTCTCGTATTCGAAGGCTTCGACAAGATGCAGGAGCTCGATATTGTAGAAGCTTACATCATGGTAGAAGTACCACGCTAAATTAATGAGGAAATAATATGAGAAAAAACAGTGTAAAAAACACCCGTGTGAACGGCGAGGTGCAACGTGTGCTTGCCGAGATTATCCGCGGTGAAATAAAGGACCCTCGCATCAGCCCGCTGACCAGCGTGGTTGCTGTGGAGGTGGCTCCTGACCTGAAAAGCTGCAAGGCGTGGATTAGTGTTCTTGGCGGCGAGGAACAGAGAAAGGATACTCTGGCAGGTCTTAAGAGTGCAGAGGGATTTATCAGAAGGCAGATTGCAAAGACCATTAATCTGCGCAATACACCGGAGATTACCTTTGTGATGGATCAGTCCATCGAGTATGGTGTGAATATGTCACACAAGATTGATGAAGTTATCGGTTCACAGTCCCTTGAATCAGAGGTAGAGGATTTTGAGGACGAAGAGACTGATGAGAATGAGGAATAGTTGCAAGCAGTAGTTGAGAGTAAGAGAGGTTTGCATGAATTTATTACAGGAGTGTAAAGGCGCACAGCGCATCGGTATCAGTGGTCATGTAAGACCGGATGGCGATTGCGTGGGCGCCTGCCTGTCCCTGTGGCAGTATTTAAAAAAGAATATGCCGGAAGCAGATGTCAAGGTTTATTTAGAGCAGCCGGCAGCTATTTTTAGCGAGCTCAAGGGTTTTGAGGAGATTGTGACTGATTTCCCCGAGGAGGAGCCTTTTGATGTTTATTTTGCCTTGGACTGCAACGAAGAGCGTCTGGGTGAGGCCGCTAAATATTTTGATGCGGCAAAGAAAAAAGTGAACATAGACCATCATATCAGCAACAGTGGTTGTGGAGATGTGAATCTGGTAAAACCTCAGATTGGCTCTACCTGTGAGGTGCTTTATGAGCTGATGGCAGATGATTTGGATAAGGATTTGGCGGAAAGTCTTTATATTGGAATTATCCATGATACAGGAGTTTTTCAGTATTCCAATACTTCTCCCAGAACCATGGAAATCGGCGCAAAATTGATTGCTTATGGATTTGATTTTCCCAGATTGATTGAGGAGACCTTCTATCAGCGCACTTATGTGCAGTCTCAGATAATGGGCAGGGTATTGCTGGAGAGTATTCGTTTGATGGATGGACAGTGTATTGTGGGCGTGGTGAGTCGCAAGACTATGGAGTTTTACAATGCAACATCCAAGGATTTGGATGGTATTGTTAACCAACTGCGCAATATAAAAGGTGTTCATTGTGCGATTTTTATGTACGAGACAGGAACACTCGAATACAAGGTTAGTTTGCGTACGGATGAGCGTGTGGATGCTTCCAAAGTGGCAGTGTATTTTGGCGGCGGCGGACATGTGCGTGCGGCGGGATGTACCATGCAGGGTACCTTCCATGATTGTGTCAATAATTTATCCGGACATATCGAGGAGCAGCTTCTGGCATATCAGGAGTAATGCTTTCAAGCGAAGGAGAAATATGTATAACGGAATTATAAATATTTATAAGGAGGCAGGATTTACCTCCCATGATGTAGTGGCCAAGATGCGTGGCATCTGCGGTCAGAAGAAAATTGGGCACACCGGTACACTGGACCCCCAGGCTACCGGTGTGCTTCCGGTTTGTCTGGGCAGTGGCACCAAGCTGTGCGACATGCTGACAGACAAGGATAAAGAATATGTGGCGGAACTTTTATTGGGTGTTACAACAGATACTCAGGATACCACAGGTGAGGTTTTAGAAAAAAAGTCTGTGGAGGCTACAGAAGAAGAGGTTCGAGAGGCTGTTATGAGCTTTGTGGGTCCCTATGCTCAGGTTCCGCCTATGTATTCCGCCCTCAAAGTAGACGGCAAAAAGCTCTACGAACTTGCTCGGGCCGGCAAAGAGGTAGAGCGCAAGGCTCGACCTGTGACAATTCACGAAATTGAGATTCTTGAGGTAAAACTCCCGGTGGTGAAGATGCGGGTGGCATGTTCTAAGGGAACTTATATTCGTACTCTTTGTGCAGATATTGGAGAAAAGCTGGGTTGTGGTGGTACCATGCAAAGTCTCCTTCGTACCAAGGTAGAGCGTTTTGTGCTGGAGGATGCTATCACATTAAGTCAGTTGGAACAGCTTCGTGATGAGGGAAAAATTGGAGATGTATTAGTGCCCGTGGACAAGGTGTTTGCAGAGTGCCCGATACTTCATGTGCGCGCCGATTTGGCCAAGCTTTTGGAGAATGGCAATGCTATCTATCCCAACCAGACAGAGGAAAAGAAGTATTATGCTCCCGGCAAGCAGGTGCGTTTCTATCGAAATGATGAGTCCTTTGCAGGGATTTATGCCTATGACGATAAGGAAAAACGTTACAAGCCGGTAAAAATGTTTTTGGAGAAATAAATGGAAATTATTCATGGTACAACAGATTTTCAATTGAATACAAACACTGCGGTAGCCATGGGGAAGTTTGATGGTATTCATATCGGTCACCGTAAGCTTTTGGAATCTATTCTGGATAAAAAGAAGTCCGGGCTTAAGGCGTGCATTTTCACCTTTGATCCGGCACCTTCCGTGCTATTTGGATTATCCGATGGAAGGGAGCTTTCTACTAGAGAGGAAAAACGCATTTTATTCGAAAAAATGGGGGTAGATATTCTTGTGGAATTTCCCATGACTAGAGAAACGGCGGCAATTCCGGCAGAGGATTTTGTGCGGGAGTATCTGAGTAAAAGGGTAGGTGCCCGTTATATAGCGGCAGGAGAGGATGTGTCTTTCGGCAGCCGGGGGGCTGGCAATGCAGCGCTGTTGCAACACTTAAAAGAGAAACTGGGATATGAATTAAGTATTATCAAGAAGGTTTGTGTAGAGGGAGCTGAGGTAAGTTCTACCCGTATCAGAAGCCTTATTGAAGCCGGAGATGTGGAAACGGCAGCAAAGCTTTTGGGCAGTTCCTACACAGTGAGTGGTGTGGTGTCTGATGGCAGGAAATTGGGCCGTACGATCGGCTTTCCTACGGCGAATATTTACCCGGGCGCAGATAAACTCATGCCAAGAAAGGGTGTGTATCTTTCGAAAGTGCGCATTTGGGACAAGGATAAAGCGCAGATTAAAGAGTATGCGGCTATCAGCAATGTGGGTTGTAAGCCTACGGTCTCAGAGGAACCGGTTATGGGCGTGGAGACCTTTTTGTATGATTTTGAAGATAATATTTATGGACAAGTCATTGAGGTGGAATTGTTGGCTTTCCATAGACCGGAGACACGGTTTGAGAGTGTGGAGGCTTTAAAATGTCAGCTGCAAATGGATATTTTTGCCGGCAGACAGTGGCATAATACCACAAAAAATATGTAAAACAACGTAAATTTCATGTAAAAATGAGGTTGTCAGTTTTTCGTTTTTCCCTTACAATGTATAAGTAAAAATGTGTGAATTATAATAATGCAAAGGAAAAGTGTAAATGAGTACAGAACAAGTTGTAACAATGATAATTTCCCTGTGTGGCGGGTTGGGGCTCTTCCTGTATGGAATGACTTTGATGAGCGATTCCATCGAGAAGGTGGCAGGTGCCAAGCTTCGTAAGGTATTGGAATTTTTCACTACCAATCGTTTTATGGGTATGATTGTAGGTATTGTGTTTACGGGTATCGTACAGTCTTCTTCAGCATGTACTTCCATGGTAGTCAGCTTTGTAAACGCAGGACTGATGAATCTGTATCAGGCAGCAGGTGTGATTTTTGGTGCGAATATCGGTACAACCATTACTTCCCAGCTGGTATCCTTTAATCTTTCCGAATATGCACCGGTGATTTTGCTGTTTGGCGTGCTTCTGGCAATGATGAGCAAGAAACAGAATGTAAAGCATCTTGCAGAGGCGATTATCGGATTTGGTATTTTATTTGTTGGCCTGGCGACCATGTCCGGTGCCATGAAGACCATGAGAGATTTGCCCGAGATTGTGGATTTGCTTGCGTCCATGAAAAATCCCTTTGCAGCAACTTTTGTGGGTATGGTGCTTACCGCAGTTATTCAGAGTTCTTCCGTAACGGTCAGCATTGTGCTTTTACTGGCATCCCAGAATCTGTTGGCACTGCCTATTTGTCTGTACATTATCATGGGTTGTAATATTGGTTCCTGTGGAACTGCAATGATTGCATCTCTTTCCGGTAAGAAGGATGCTAAGAGAGCAGCATTGATTCATTTCTGGTTTAATGTAATCGGAACAGCACTTATGTATGTTGTACTGATGCTTGCCGAGGACCAGGTAGTTGCCATGATTCAGTCTATTTCCGCGGACAATGGAAGATTTGTAGCAAATGCCCACACCATTATCAAGGTGACACAGGTAATTTTGCTGTTCCCCTTCTCCAAGTGGTTGGTACGTCTGGCAGAGAAGTGTGTGCCCGGCGAGGACAAGAAGGTTGGTTACAGAGAGAGTTACCAGCTTGAGTTTATTGGTGAAAAGGTTGTGTTCAATCCTGCTACTGCAGTGGTTGAAGTTATTAAAGAGTTGGAGCGTATGGCAGATTTGGCCAGTGACAACTTGAACCGTGCCATGAATGCGCTGATTACGCAGGATGAAGCAGATATTGCAGAGGTTTATGAAGTGGAGAAAAACATTGATTTCCTTAGTAAATCCATTACGGACTATCTGGTAAAAATCAACCAGTCCACTTTGCCTATTGAAGACTTGAAGAGTATTGGTGCACTGTTTCATGTGGTAAATGATATTGAACGTATCGGTGACCATGCGGAGAATGTGGCAGATGCGGCTAAGCAGCGCAAGGAGACCGGTGTTAATATCAGTAAAGAAGCTCAGAGAGAGCTGGGCGAAATGATGGAGATGGTTAATAAGATTATTCAATATTCCATCGCAATGTTTGCCCACAGTGATGAGAGTAAGATGCAGGCGGTGATTGATTTGGAAGACCGTGTTGATGAGAAAGAGCGAGAACTTCAGATGCGTCATGTAGAGCGTCTGACCAAGGGTGAGTGTACTCCTGAGGCAGGTATGATTTTCTCTGATGTAATCTCCGGTCTGGAGCGTGTGTCTGATCATGCAACCAATATTGCATTTGCAATTACTTCTGCTGAAAAAGAAGAGGACAACGAGAACGAATAATATGACAAATATAATAAAAGAAACTGATATGAATGAGCAGCTTTCCCGTACGGAGCTGCTCATTGGCAAAGATGCCATAAAAAAGCTACAGGATTCCAAAGTTGCCGTGTTTGGCGTGGGCGGTGTGGGCGGCTATGTGGTGGAGGCTTTGGTGAGAAGCGGTGTAGGTAGTTTTGTCCTGATTGACAATGATACCGTGAGCCTGAGCAACCTGAATCGCCAGATTATTGCCACCAGAGACACCGTTGGCAGGGATAAGGTAGATGTGATGCGCGAAAGGATTCATTCCATTAATCCGCAGGCAGAGGTGGAAGTGCACAAATGTTTCTATTTGCCGGAAAATGCAGGGGAGTTTGATTTCTCCGGGTATTCCTATGTAGTGGATGCAGTGGATACGGTTACCGCCAAAATAGATATAATTATACGTGCACAAAAAGCCGGTGTTCCGGTGATTAGTTCTATGGGAGCCGGTAATAAACTGGACCCTACGAAATTCGAAGTGGCAGATATCTATGCTACCAGTGGTTGTCCTCTTGCAAAAGTTATGCGTAGAGAACTCAGAAAGCGTGAAGTAAAGGTTTTGAAGGTGGTATATTCCACGGAGGAGGCAATTCAGACGGGACAGAGAACTCCCGGCAGTATGGCCTTTGTACCTTCGGTGGTAGGGCTTATTGTAGCAAGTGAAGTTATCAAAGATTTGACTGGTGTGAATTCTTAATATTTCATAAGAATTCACACTTTTTTCATTATTAATTTTTAAGAAACTGGGCCGAAAAGGTTGACAGTGAAGATTCATATCTGTATAATCGATGGTGTAGCGTAATAAATTTGTAACAATTTTGTAAAACATAGGAGATTTTCCATGAACATAAAAAATAGTAAGAAAGGATTCCGTGTTGCAGCATTGGGACTTGCATGCTGTATGTTGTTTGACCCTATGGTTGTTGAGGCAGCAGCTTCCAATAATATGTTGCAGGCGGCGGGGGTTGGTTCTGTTTTTGAAAACAGTCTGACCGCAGAGGAATATTTAAATATTGCAAAGGAAGCAAAAGGTGCTTCCTGGGGATATACCAATATTGGTATTGCCAATGTTGAGACGGGTAATCTGAATGTCAGAGCCCTTCCGTCCATAAATGGTAAGCTTGTAGGCAAGATGCCCAGACATGCAGCCTGTGAGGTGCTGGAGATTGTTAAGACAGATGTAGAGAAAGACGGACAGACTGTTACCGAGGAGTGGGTTCATATTAAGTCCGGTGAAGTAGAAGGATATGTGAGTAAGGAATTTCTTCTCATTGGTCCGGATGCCAAAATTATGGCGGCAGAGCTTGTGCGTACGGTGGCTGTTTCCAATACAGACGGATTGAATGTGCGTGATGAGGCAGATAAAAACAGTGCAGTCATGACCCAGATGCTGAAAGGCGAGGAGCTTGATTTTATCGAGGATTTGGGTGACTGGATTAAGGTTGATATTGATGGTGAGACAGGATATGTAGCTGCAGAGTTTGTTAATGTGGAGGAGAGCCTTGGTACTGCAATTACCATGAGTGAGCTCTTATACGGTGCAGGTGTGTCCGATGTCCGTGTAGATTTGGTAGAGTATGCAAAGCAGTTTTTGGGGAACCCTTATGTGTGGGGTGGTACAAGCCTGACAAAGGGTGCAGACTGTTCCGGATTTGTACTTAGTGTGTATAAGAAGTATGGCATCAAGCTGAGCCATTCTTCCAGAGCACAGGCAAATGAGGGTACCAAGATTAGTGTATCCGAGCTTTTACCCGGCGATTTGATTTTCTATGCGAACAGTAGCGGAACCATCAACCATGTAGCTATCTACATTGGCGGCGGACAGGTTATTCATGCAAGTAATCCTTCCACAGGTATTCGTATCAGCAAGTATAACTATCGTACACCCAAGAAGTGCGTGAGAGTACTGTATGACGAATAAATTAAATTTGTTTTAGCGCAAGAAATGTTCTGTCATTCAGTTCGGGGTGAGTTCGGATAAAATATGTAATTTATGATTTTTTATCCTATAAATTCGAAGATT
This sequence comes from Lachnospiraceae bacterium, assembly GCA_015056885.1. Lineage (GTDB taxonomy): Bacteria > Bacillota > Clostridia > Lachnospirales > Lachnospiraceae > Acetatifactor. The sequence goes on along the minus strand of SVFL01000023.1, from coordinate 15,569 downwards.
TCAAGGAAGATTTCTTTACTTTCAGTTTCCAATATAGGATAAAAAAGAGATTATATAGAATTTTATCCTGGATTTTGTGCCCAAATCAGGAGACTTGTTTGAGAAAGCGTAGAAAAAGTAGGATAAGAAAGCGAAAATAGACTTTCTTATCCTATTTTATATTAAGAAAAGTACCAAGTCCGTTGTTTTTTTTGTATATTTATCGGATAAAAAGACCGTTTTTCGGTTTTTTATCTGATATGCCGAGGGAAATGTGTGATTTGCACTGGGAACTCCGGAAAAAATAAAGGTTTACAACAGGAAAAATCTGTGTTATACTTGGTCAGTATGATTAACCGATACTCAGATGTCGGACACTCCGACCCCATCTTAGTATACGGCGTTTAAAAATTAAGGAGGAAGAAAAATGATTTCTAAAGAGAAGAAAACAGCAATCATGAACGAGTACGCTAGAACACCTGGTGATACCGGTTCACCTGAGGTTCAGGTAGCAGTCCTGACCGCAAGAATTAAGGAGCTCACTGAGCATCTTAAGGAGAATCCCAAGGATCATCATTCCCGTAGAGGTATGCTTAAGATGGTAGGTCAGAGACGTGGCCTTCTTGACTACTTGAAGAAGAAAGATATCGAGAGATATCGTGCTCTGATTGAGAGACTTGGCTTGAGAAAATAATGCAAATGCGGGAGCGGAGCTGGCCGAAAGGGCACTCCGCTTCCTTTTGTGTAGTAAAACGGTAAAATCGGGGCAGAGAGCTTAACCGAGATTGCTGAAAAATATATGTGCAGACAAGCAGTGTACGTGTATTTTTCAGTGGTTTCGGGATTCTCTGTTCCGCTTACAGATAAATAAGATGCTGCAAATAAGCAGCGGAATGGAGGAAACTATGTATCAAAGTTTTGAAATGGAACTTGGCGGTCGTAAGTTGGTTGTAGATGTAAACCGCGTAGGTAAGCAGGCAAATGGTTGTGCATTCATGCACTATGGTGATACTACTGTTCTTTGTACTGCAACTGCATCTGAGAAGCCCAGAGACGGTATTGATTTTTTCCCTCTCAGTGTAGAGTATGAGGAGAAGATGTATGCAGTAGGTAAGATTCCCGGAGGCTTCAACAAGCGTGAGGGTAAGGCAAGTGAGAATGCAATTCTCACCAGCCGTGTAATTGACCGACCTATGCGTCCCCTTTTCCCTAAGGATTACAGAAATGATGTTACTTTGAATAACCTTGTAATGAGCGTTGACCCTGAGTGTCGTCCTGAGATTGTTGCAATGCTTGGTGCATCTATTGCAACCTGCATCTCTGACATTCCTTTTGACGGTCCTTGTGCGATGACCCAGATGGGTCTCATTGACGGTGAACTTATCATCAACCCTTCCCAGAAGCAGTGGAAGGAAGGTGATTTGAACCTGACCGTTGCATCCACAAAAGAGAAGGTTATCATGATTGAGGCTGGTGCAAATGAGGTTCCCGAGGCAAAGATGCTGGAGGCAATTTACAAGGCTCATGATATTAACCAGGAGATTATTGCATTTATCGAGAAGATTGTAGCAGAGGTTGGTAAGCCCAAACATGAGTACACCAGCTGCGCAATCCCTGCAGAGCTGTTTGACGCAATCAAGGAAATCGTTCCTCCCGCAGAGATGGAGGAGGCTGTTTTCACTGATGAGAAGCAGGTTCGTGAGGAGAATATCCGCCAGATTACCGCAAGACTTGAGGAGGCTTTTGCTGAGAAGGAAGAGTGGCTCGCTATCTTGGGTGAGGCAATTTATCAGTATCAGAAGAAGACTGTTCGTAAGATGATTTTGAAGGATCACAAGCGTCCCGACGGCCGTCAGTTGAACCAGATTCGTCCTTTGGCTGCTGAGGTTGACATCATCCCTCGTGTACATGGTTCCGCTATGTTCACCCGTGGACAGACTCAGATTTGTAACGTATGTACTTTGGCTCCTCTTTCCGAGGCTCAGAAGATTGATGGCCTTGACGACAATGAGGTAACTAAGCGTTATATGCATCATTATAACTTCCCTTCCTATTCCGTAGGTGAGACTAAGCCCTCCCGCGGACCCGGAAGACGTGAGATTGGTCACGGTGCATTGGCAGAGAGAGCACTGATTCCTGTGCTTCCTTCTGAGGAGGAGTTCCCTTATGCAATCCGTACTGTATCTGAGACCTTTGAGTCTAACGGTTCTACGTCCATGGCATCTACCTGTTCTTCCTGTATGTCCCTGATGGCAGCAGGTGTACCCATCAAGAAGATGGTTGCAGGTATTTCCTGTGGTCTGGTAACCGGAGACACCGATGACGATTTCGTACTGCTTACCGATATTCAGGGTCTTGAAGACTTCTTTGGAGACATGGACTTCAAGGTAACCGGTACTGTAGACGGTATCACTGCTATCCAGATGGATATTAAGATTAACGGTCTGACCAGACCTATTGTAGAGGGCGCTATTGCAAATTGTCGTGAGGCAAGACTCTTCATCATGGACACTTGTATGAAGCCTGCTATCGCAGAGCCCAGAGCTGAGGTTGGCCAGTATGCTCCCAAAATTATCTCCATTCAGATTGATCCTGAGAAGATTGGTGAGGTTGTTGGTCAGCGTGGTAAGACCATCAATGAGATTATTGCTCGTACCGGCGTGAAGATTGATATTACCGATGACGGTATGGTATCTATCTGTGGTACCGATAAGGAGATGATGGCTAAGGCTGAGGAGATGATTAAGATCATCACCACCGAGTTTGAGGAAGGCCAGATTTTCAAGGGTAAAGTAGTAAGCATCAAGGAGTTCGGTGCATTCATCGAGTTCGCTCCCGGCAAGGAAGGTATGGTTCATATCTCCAAGATTGCCAAGGAGAGAATCAACCATGTTGAGGATGTTCTGACTCTCGGCGATATGGTAACTGTTGTATGTCTGGGCAAGGACAAGATGGGAAGAATCAGCTTCTCCATGAAGGACATAGCTCAGCAGTAATTAGTAAGTTATAGGCGACACCTGCAAGGGTGTCGCCTTTGTTATGCACAAAAGTAGGTATTGGGATTCCACTATGGGGCCGGGGGATTTGTCTTTCGGACGCTCTTCTTACACCCTCCGCCATGTCCGAAAGCCAAAGCCCCCGGCCCCATGGTGGAATACCAACATCTCCACTTTAGGGTAAAAGAAAATGGCAAAGTTGCAGGTGTCATCGAGGGCGGAAAAGAGGTAAGGTTGGGTACATTATAAGAAAAGGGATGCATATTTGGGTTAGTTGCGTTATAATGACAATACATGTTTTTACAAAGGGGGACATACAAATGAGTGCTTTTAATAATTTATTGTCAGGCTTGTTGAAGGATGCGATGGATAACGTTGCATCCGCTGTGAAGGACAAAATTGAGGATGTGGTTGACGACGTTTTGCATCCGGATGAAGAGAATGTAGCTGTAACTGTGACAGAGGAGGTTAAGATACAGAGCCTTTGCAATCGTTTGGGCGAAGGAACTGCGCCCATGACAGGAGAGGAGTTTATTCGTAGAATGAACTCTGTGGGGTATGAGACAGAGTTATATGTTATGCCTGAAGAGATGAGAAAGCAAATGAAAATACCTGAGGAATTTTTGAAAAGGCAGTTGGAAAAAGTTAAGAATTATACTATTATTAATAATGATAATCCGTTATTTCACATTAAGTTAGATGTGTATAAGGAAGAAGCGGAAGCGGTTGAACGAATTAATGCCATATTGACAAATACTAAGAATATCAAAGATATAATGGCAGATGCTAAGAAACCTAAGGAGTATAAAGAATACGATGTATCCCATGAATTTTTTATGAAGGATGACAACCGCCTCTTTATGCATACAACGATAGTTACGGATAAAAATGTTTTTAAAACTTATCAGTTGTATTCGAGAATAGGAAATACCTTACTGGATATCACGATTCCGGAAGAAAACGCAGATGCCTACGCAGCAGACATTGTCAAAGCGTTGCAGGGTACAGGGTATTAATGGGTCGCAGTAATTAACAGACATATGATATGTTGGCACAAGCCGACTTCTCTAATATGAGAAATCGGCTTGTTTTCAATTCCTTTACACAGTTAGCATATAGTGTGCTATAATGTGTTGGGCGATTGAATTAGGACTGGAAATATAATTACGAAAGAGGTTATCATGAATCAAAAGAACAGTTTTTCAAGTAAAATTGGTTTTGTTTTGGCGGCGGCAGGTTCTGCAGTGGGCCTGGGCAATTTATGGAGATTTCCCTATCTTGCAGCAAAGTATGGCGGCGGAACTTTTTTGTTTATTTATTTAATCTTAGCAGTAACCTTTGGTTTTGCATTGCTTGTCACAGAGATTTCGATTGGTCGAATGACAGGCAAAAGCGCATTGCATGCTTTTTCTACTCTGAATAAAAAGTGTGGTTTTATAGGAGTGCTGGGAAGTATTATTCCTATGATTATTTTGCCATATTACTGTGTAATCGGTGGTTGGGTGACGAAGTATTGTCAGGTGTATCTGACCGGACAGGCCAAGGATGCGGTGGCAGATGACTTTTTTGGCGGATTTATTTCAAACACAGGGGAACCGCTTATATGGCTGGCGTTGTTTACTTTGGCCAGTACGGCAGTCATTCTCATGGGTGTGAATAAGGGAATCGAAAATATCAGTAAGATTCTTATGCCGTTACTTGTGGTGTTGTCGGTGGTGATTGCAATATTTGTAGTGACAAGACCCGGTGCCATGGAGGGTGTTATCTATTACATTAAGCCTGATTTTACAAAGGTAAATGCCACTGGAATTTTGGCCGCTATGGGACAGATATTTTATTCCATGTCTATTGCCATGGGTATCATGATTACATATGGTTCTTATTTGCCGGAAGATACCAATATTGAGAGCAGTGTGCGTCATATCGAGATTTTTGATACGGCAATTGCCTTTCTGGCAGGACTAATGATTGTGCCGGCAGTGTTTGCCTTTGCAGGAGGTGAGGAAGCAGCTTTAAATAAAGGACCCACTCTGATGTTTGTGATTCTGCCTAAGGTATTTGACGGTATGGCAGGGGGCAGAATTTTAGGGGCGGCATTTTTTATTCTGGTATTGTTCGCAGCGTTGACTTCTGCGATTTCCTTGATGGAGACAGTGGTATCTATTTTTGTGGATAAAACAGGAGGCAACAGAAAATTAATTACAGTGCTTGTCACTATTGGTGTGATTGTAGCAGCGATTCCTTCTTCTCTGGGATTTGGTGTATGGAGTCATATTAATTTGGGAGGGATGAGTATTCTTGATATGTGCGACTTTTTCTCCAATAGCGTGCTGATGCCTATTGTGGCTTTTGCGACCTGTGTGTTTGTGGGATATGTGATGAAACCGAAGGCAGTTATCGATGAGGTGTGTCGTTCTACGCCCAAATTCAAGAGTGAAAAGTTGTATGTTGTTTTGATTAAATATGTGGCACCTGTATTTATTCTGTTGATTTTAATCAGCTCTGTACTGGATGCTATGGGAATTATTAAGTTGTAGTTTGGTTTGGTTGACGAGTGCCCCTAGGATTTGGTATAATAAAGAAACATATTTTAGAAATACAAAATGAACCTACATAAAGGAGAACATTATGGAACATAGAAATCCCTTGTTGGACGAGAATGCAGATGTAAGATTTTTGGCGGTGGGCGAGATTATGCTTCGTCTGACCCCTCCCAATTATGAGAAGATTCGTATTGCCAATAATTTTGAAGCTAATTACGGCGGTAGTGAGGCAAATATTGCACTGGCACTGGCAAACCTTGGCGTGGACAGTACCTTTTTCTCTGTAGTGCCTAATAACAGCCTTGGTAAGAGTGCAATCCGTATGCTGAGAAGTAATGATGTGCATTGTACACCTGTAATTTTGAGTACTCCCGAGGAAACTCCCACACATCGTTTGGGTACCTATTATCTGGAGACCGGTTACGGTATTCGTGCCAGCAAGGTAACCTATGATAGAAAGCACAGTGCCATCACTGAGTATGACTTCAGTAAAGTGGATATAGATGCTCTGTTGGACAATTTTGACTGGATTCATTTGAGCGGTATTACTCCTGCATTGGGTAAGAACTGTGAGAAGCTGATTATGGATTTGTTGGTGAAGTCCAAAGAGAAGGGACTTACGGTAAGCTTTGACGGTAATTTTAGAAGTACCCTTTGGACCTGGGAGGAGGCAAGAGATTTCTGTACCAAGTGTCTTCCTTATGTGGATGTACTTCTGGGTATTGAGCCTTATCATTTATGGAGAGATGAGAATGACCACAGCAAGGGTGACTGGAAGGATGGAATCCCCATGCAGCCCACCTATGAGCAGCAGGATGAGATTTTCAAGGCTTTTGTAGAGCGTTATCCGAATTTGAAGTGTATTGCAAGACATGTGCGTTATGCTCACAGTGGTAGTGAGAACAGCTTGAAGGCTTATATGTGGTATGATGGTCACACCTTTGAGAGTAAGCTGTTTACCTTCAATATTTTGGATCGTGTAGGTGGTGGTGATGCGTTTGCATCCGGTCTTATCTATGCAATTACACATGACTATAAGCCCATGGATATGGTGAACTTTGCAGTAGCAAGTAGTGCATTGAAGCATACCATTCATGGTGATGCAAATATTACAGACGATGAGAAGTCCATCCGCAATCTCATGAATATGAATTATGATATCAAGAGATAGAAAATATCTCTAAGATAGTATTTATCTTTGGGACAAAACAGTTTTAACTGCGATTGTTAGTAGAAATTTTAACCTCCCTGTGCTACACTTAAGTGAGTACACAGGGAGGTATTTTTATGGATACACAAAAGAACACAACGATTACTTTGGAAGATATACAAAATAGCACCCGTGGCAAAGCTGCCATGGATTTGTTTATGGAGGGTTATAATTGCAGTCAGGCGGTGACACTGGCATTTTCCGATTTATTTAACATGGACAGACAGATGCTTTTACGCATGAGTTCTTCTTTCGGCGGCGGAATGGGGCGCCTTAGAGAGGTGTGTGGAACCGTTTCAGGAATGTTTATTGTAATTGGATTTTTGTATGGATACGATGATCCCAAGGCTTTTGAAGAGAAAGCGGCACATTACAGCCGGATTCAGGAGCTGGCAAGACGTTTTAAGGAGTGTCAGGGAAGCATTGTATGTAGAGAAATTTTGGGACTTGATTATAAGCCGGACTCTCCGGTTCCGGAGAAACGTTCCGAGGAATACTACAAGAAGCGTCCCTGCCCCCAGCTGGCAGGATTAGCTGCGGTGATTCTGGAACAGTATCTGGAGGAGTTAAAACGGGAAGAGGAGGCAGAGCATGTTTGATTTTATCAAAAATATTGGCAAGAACAAGCAACTGGAAGAAATTATCGGACAAATTGAGAATAACGCTTCCAACAATTATAAGGATGCGGCACAACAGGCGTTGCAGCAGTATGAGGCAAAGTTGCAGGAGTTGAAGGCTGCAGGAAAGCTTACGGACAAGCAGATAACTCATTATGATGCGCAGCTTGCGGCGTATAAGGAGAGAATGCTGAAATTTACCCATAAGGATCAGAAACCGACCTGGGTGTAAAAACGAAACAGTTTTATTAGAAATCAAGAGGATATAAGCAATGTCAGGAAAAGTATGTAAACTAAAAAGGATTTGTAGGGTGCTGGCAACAATGCTTCCGGTGTTTTTATTGGCAGCCTGTGGTTATACGGATGAGGAAAAGCAGCAGATGGCACAATATGAAGCGCAGGGTCAAACGAATGCGATAAATTATATACAGGATAAATATGGTATAGAGGCAACTGTTCTGGAAGTCGTCTGTGAAAAGCTGGATTCAGGTCCGGTTCCGGATTTTTCACCTGCTCCTACAGGCGATGTATGTGTTACTTTACAGCAGGGCCAAAGAGAGTTTAAGGTGATAATTGCAGGAGATGAGGTAACGAAGGAGGGGATAGATAATTATCAGCTGGCTGATATAGAGGATGCTTTAGAGCAGAAAATATATGAAATAACAGGATTGCCGTCGGAGGAGCTCTTTGTTTGTTTCGGTGAATATCAGACCATGAAGGACAATAAAAATGGCATGATAGCTACTTGTTTTGACGGAGACAATCTTGCAGAGATATTGGACGGTCAGTCTCCGGCTGTTGTGGTATCCTATATTAATCAGGATGTGACAGGTATTGATATGGAGGCAGTTACGGAGCAGACAGGGATTGAGGACTATTTGTTTGTAGATTACGACAGCAAGGCGCATTATGACACCATTGAAAGTCCGTACTATAATATTGCAGGTTCGCCTGTTGACTTCGGAATAGACAATAATTTACTTTATGTGAACGGATATCGTATCGTAGATTCAGCAGAAGATGTCTATATCAGTTGTGGCAAGACCGTCATAGATGATATCGTGTTGATTACAGAGCATGCGGACGAGTATGTTTCCATAACCAAGACAACGCTGGATGATGCTGCAGAATGGAATGGGCATGGATTTATAAATGCCAAGCAGATATTTGATGCCTATACTTTGAACACCGATTCGGATAAGGTGTATATTTACGTGCCGAAGGACAAACTGGGTGAGCTGGGTACGGCAGAGAACGCACAGACGGTGCTGGTTAAGCAGTATCAGTATGAAGATGAAACCGAACACAAAAATATAATTACAGAACCCACTGATGACGGCAAGTATATCGGTGGCATCATTTACATGGATGATTATACAGAACTGAAATTTTCCGTATTTACAGATTTGGGAAATACGGATAAATAAAAAGTACTTGTATGCGTCTACGAAGATTTTTTTAACGCTTGCGCAAAAATTCACACAGAAGCGCAAGCGTTTTGTATGATATTGAGGGAGGCGGTTGTCATGCGAATTGCCATATGTGAAGACGAAGAAGTAGTAGCCCAACAGATATGGGGCTATTTGTTTGATAAAGAAGAAATTGAGGCGCAGTACTTTTTGGGGCCGGAAAAGCTATTAGCAGAGTATGAAAACGGAAAGCGATTTGATGTACTTTTCTGCGATGCTTGTATGGAAGGAATGGATGGAATTGAACTGTGCAGAAAACTTCGGAAATATGATTCTGATTTATACATTGTTTTTATTACCAATTATGTGGAATATGCTCCGGCAGGGTATGAAATCGGATTGTTCCGCTATCTGTTAAAGCCGGTCACCAAAGAGATGGTGGAAAAAGTGCTGGCTGAGATTCGGCAGGATGCAGATAAGGGCGGCAGACTGGTGCTAAAGACTTCCTTTGGTAATATGATTGTAAGTGCCAAAGACATTCTTTATATGGAAATACAGGATAAGGAGACAGAGATACACTGTGAAGACAGTGTGTTTCGGGTGTCCAAAAGTCTGGGCGAGTTGGAAGAGATGGTAGCGGATATGCCTTTTTTCAGGATTCATCGTAAGTATCTGGTGAATTTAGAGAGAGTCAGAGAATTTGACCAGTTTCAGCTGACATTGGACGATGGCAATTTTCTGCCCATCAGCTATCGCAAAACCCACGAATTTAAGGTGGCGTTGTATCAATTTTTACAACAAAGAAAGTAAATAATATGGTGGAGGGGTTATGGGTGATATAATCATTTCATTTGTACTTAATGTCATGGCAGGCATTTGCCTTATGGGACCGTACGTACTGTTTTTGGTTAAGAATTTTACTTGGAATATGCGTAGGCTAAGAATGGTATTGTTGGTATATATGATACTGATTCTGGTAGCTGCAATTACGGACAGTGTATGGATTATGTATATTGCGGAATTTGGGTTGTTAGCACTCTTGAATTTTTTCTGTTGTACAGGGGCACGAATATATAATGCATTTATGATGATTCCCGCAGTGTTGTTTTATACAATGCTGGATGTTATGCCTGCATATATGATTATGCAGGTTATGGATGAAAAACAAGTTTTCTTTTTTGGAGAGGAAGGGTTGGCTATTCATTTAGTGCTTGTAGATGTTGCTCTTAGCTCACTGTTTGTGGTAAGTATGTTCTTAGCAAAACGTAGAAACTTGGATTTGCGGCTCAGCTGGAAAGAGGTTGTAGGATTCTGTCTGTACTTTTTGTTTTTGCTGTTAGATATGGTGGTGCTTCAGGTGTTTTTGGTTGCGCTTCCTGCCAAGGAACGAATCATATACGGTTGTGGTGTTCTTTTTTTTGCATTACTTGTGTTGGGAATCTATTGGTCATGGCTCTTTACCAAAAGAGAGAATCGCAAATTGGTAGCTTCTACCGGAGAGGCGCGGAATTTCTTGGATATGCAGTTGAAATTTGCAGAGGAGACCAAAACCGGCGAGCAGGAGCTTAAAAGGCTTCGTCATGATTTGCGCGGACATATGCAGGTGTTGGGAGAACTGTGTGACCGCAAGGAGTATGACAAGGTAGACAAATACATTGAGGATTTGTCGGACAATCCGGGACTAGCTGTGAAAACAACGATTACGGGCAATGCCACAGCGGACATTGTATTGTCCTTAAAAAAGGCTGAGGCTGCCAAGTATGATATTGATTTTACCTATGAGGGTGATTTTGTCAATTTGGACAAAATGCGTGCGGTGGATATCTGTACGATTTTTTCCAATGTATTGAACAATGCGTTAGAGGCATCCATGCAGGCGGACAATCCGCAGATTAAGATTCAGGGAATTAGTCATCGCAATTACTTTACCCTGATTGTATCTAATAAGGTGAGTGCTCCGGTGCGTATTAAAAACAATCGCATCGTCACTACCAAAAAAGACAAAAAGAATCATGGAATCGGCCTGGACAGTGTATCGTCAGTGGTCAAGAAATATAGGGGAGAGTGCGAGCTGGAGTACAAGGATGGTTGGTTTTTCATCAAGATAATGGTATTATTGTAAACAAATTAAAATAACGGAAGCAATACGAAGGAGAAAAGAATAGCGGGATTTTTATCTAAGCTAATCAAAAATGTTGTATCAGATGTGGTGGCTGATGTGGTGTCGGATGTTGCAAATAATGCAGGGCAAAATCTGGCACAGAAGTTGAATGATGGCATTAAGTTTGATGTTCCCATGGAGGATGGCACGGTTAAGACTGCCACCCTTCGCACCAAGAATGGGAGTGGGGCGAATCAGGCTTCTCAGGGGGCAACCGGGAAGGTGCTTCGAAGCGATGGGTATATGAATGTTGCCGGATATAAGATGAAGACAATGCAGTTTGATTATGAAATTACGCAACAGGATACCATTCGTCTTCTGGCCTGTGTGGGAGAGACAGAGGAAAACATTCATATTCCGGATTACATTGGTGGAAGAAAGGTCACAATTATCGGAGAAAATTGTTTTGCCCATGTGGCTGCAAAAAGCATTTACTGTCCGAAAACAATAGAAGTAATTGAAACAGGAGCGTTTCGAAAATGTGCGGCTGAATCTATCTCTTTGGAAGAGGGGCTTAAGACGATTGGAGAAGGAGCTTTTAATAATACCATTGCTTTGAAGCGTATGAATATTCCAAACACCGTAACAAGCATTGGAAAGGGAGCATTTATGGCTTGTGGTGTGGAGTATCTGCATTTGTCAACAGGACTTACAGAGATTCCGGCGGATTGTTTTTTTATGTGTCATGTAAGGAACCTGGTTGTTCCCGGTAGTGTGAAATCGATTGGTGCAAACGCTTTTGCCAATGTGAAGGAATTACGTAGTGTTATCTTACAAGATGGCGTAGAGATTATTGGAGATAAGGCTTTTGCAAATTGTCTTGAGTTAAGAGAAATAGAGGTCCCCAATTCAGTGGTTCATTTGAATCTGAATATGATGGAAGGTTCGGGGAATGCTTATTTCAAAGTGCATGTAGACCACCCCATATGGGACGATATTAGGAATAAGAAAGTAGAATTAAATTTTATAGAACGATTATCCGTGTATGGAAAAGAGTGGGTGGCTTTGGATTTTGCTAAGTGGATGCGGGAGCTTACCGGTGAGTCTTTTGAACGTCCACGGATGGATGAAGAGTATAGGCAAATCACGTTTATGATGGCGAATTTTCAGGCGAGGGCTTTCCGCGATGCTGCGTCAGATGAAGGTACCATGATGGCGTTTGCAGGTATGAATATGGCTAATGGGTCTATTCTATCCGGCTCAGCACAGCAGGTGGCTTATGGGCTCAATTCATTAGATGGAGCACAGCAGCAAGAATCATAAAATGCGTTTACGCTTTCAAACCTTGCGTTTACGAAATTTTTTACACAAATACTTTTCATAATGATAGTTTATATAGCAGTGGGTCAAAAGCCTGCTGCTATATTTTTATGAGAGGGAGAGATACAAGATGAAGAGAAACACATTAAAAAGAATGGGCATTAGCGTATGTATGGGAGTTATGGCCATGACTATGCTGACTGCATGTGGGGAAGAAAATGCTGCTACAGGCAAGGCGTCTACAGTCAGTGACACGGCTTCTACCGTGGCAGAAGCTTCCACTACGGAGTCCGCTGAGGAGTCGGCAGCCCCGGTTGCAAAGGTAAATAGTGAAAGTGATTTCAGAGTTGATGATGAGGATGGTAAGATTGTCATTATTGGTTATGAGGGAGAATCTATGGATGTGGTGATTCCATCGACAATTGATGGCAAGGAAGTTGTGGCTATAGGAAAAAATGCTTTTACAAATGGTGACATAACCAGTTTGGTATGTCCGGATACATTAAAGGAAATCCGTGAAGAGGCATTTGTAAATTGTACAGAGTTAACGAATCTACAGTTAAATGAAGGCCTTGAATTGATTGGAAAACATATTATTGTCAATACAGGTGTGGAGAAGCTGGTGTTACCCGAATCGATTACTACAATAAGTGATTCAGCATTAGCGGGAGCTAAATTAACGGAAGTAAATATACCTTTATCCATAACAGAGCTGCCAGCGGGGATGCTTGCTGTGAATGATTTTAAAACATTTACAGTACCTTCACATGTTAAAACGATTTCTGATCAGGCAATTGAAGAATGTGGAGAAATGGAAAGTCTTATTATCGAAGAGGGTGTAGAGATAATTGGGGAGAAAGTATTTAATAATTGTGATGTATTAAAAAGTGTTGTAATCCCTGCATCTGTAACGGAAATAGGTTACATAAATAAAAGAACTACAGATCATATAGAGTTTACTGTAGTAGCCGGAAGTTATGCAGAACAGTATATGCAGGAAAAGGGCTATAATTACGTGACACAGTAATTTAAGTAATGAAAAACGACAGAAAATGTATAATTCGAGGAGACTAAAAATGAAGAGAAAAGTAGTAGCAAGTATTTTAACCATGGCGATGATTATGAGTTTGAGCGGTTGCGGTTCAGAGTCGACACAAAGTAATTCCGCTGCAGGGGAAGTGGCGGCGACACAGGAAGTGGCATCGGAGGCAGCAACTATAGAAAGCGCTGTTGAAGTCAAGGTAAATAGCGAAGATGATTTCAGAGTTGATGATGAGGATGGTAAGATTGTCATTATCGGTTATGAGGGAGAATCCATGGATGTGGTGATTCCGTCGACAATTGATGGCAAGGAAGTTGTTGCTATTGGTAGATGTGCATTTGTAAATGATGATATTACCAGTGTGGTGTGTCCTGATACATTGAAAGAAATCCGTGAGGAAGCATTTGAAAATTGCGATTGTCTGACGGATATACAATTCAACGACGGGTTGGAGAGTGTGGGACGTCTGGCCTTTAATTGTGCATCCTTGGAAAAGGTTATTTTGCCGGATTCTGTGACTTTTGTAGACGAAATTGCATTTCTTTGTCCCGGTACAATCATGGAAATTAAACTTTCCAATAGTATGACAGAAATTCCTAGTGGTTGTTTCGGCTGTGCGGGAGTTTCTTCCATTACCGTTCCTGCTTATATCAAATCTGTGGGCAAACAGGCATTCTATGGATGTAAAAATTTAGAGACACTGGTGTTTGAAGAAGGTGTTGAGGTGTTGGGAGAAGATGTTTTTGAGGATTGTGATGCTTTAACGAGTGTAGTAATTCCAGCTTCCGTTACAGAAATTCAGGAAATCAGTAGCTATGATTGCGAAAATATTGTGTTCACCGTTCCAGCGGGAAGCTATGCAGAGCAATATATGCAGGAAAATGAACTCAATTATGTAACTCAGTAATTCAGATAACACAAAACACTAAAAAATAGAAAATGTATGATTTGAGGGAGAGGTAAAATGAAGAGAAAAGTAGTAGCAAGTATTTTAGCAATGGCAATGATTATGAGTTTGAGCGCATGCGGTGCTGATTCTGTACAGGGCAGCGCGGCATCAGGAGCTGAAGGCGGCGAGGTATCTGTAAGTGAACAGGCAGACGGCGAGCAGAGTGATGTGGTAGGTGTGGTAGAGGATGATGGTGAGGCAGCCGGACAGGCGGCAGGTTATGCCTATGATTCCGGCAAGGAAGTTTTTCATATTAATGCAGACCAGGAATACGCAGGTAAGACCCGTATGGCAGCTTTATTATATGGTTATGTGGTAGTATATGATTTAGAGAAGCCCATTGAGTCTCGGGAGGAGATGGGAGGAGAATGGTGTGCCTATTATCCCATTTCAGAGAATGAATCACGGTTTGGGGGTAATCACAATGGAGAAGAAATCACTGTCTGGGTAGGTGATGTGGATAGTTTTATTCATAATGGTGATGAGCGTGTGATTCAGAGGCAGGAGAACGGCTGGACGCAGTTTACTTACGAGGGAGAGGATACCACTTATATTACTTATGACTACTGGGAGAAGCAGGATAACAAACTGCTGGGTTGTGAGATTTTTGATTTAGAGGAGGTGGATCGCACCTTTGAATTCATAACCAGCAGATGCACTATTTATAAGGCTACTTATACAGATGCCGGTTATGACTATGCTAATGCGGTAGATGCTGAGGGAAATGCATTGAATCTTTCCGAGGTTATTTATGCTCAGGATATGTATGTGGATGAGATGAAGACTACTACCAATTTTACTTATACGAATCAGATGAAAATTGTTGATGATTACGATAACACATGGGAATTGATAGACGAAGAGGGAATGTTTAACAATACATATATCAGAAGTGAGCCGGATTATTCCGTGGGAAGTGATGCCGGCTATATCACGGATGATGAAAACACGGTCCTTATGGATTATCATGGAATGCAGATTTATTGCAGCACAGATTATGAGTCCTTTTACTATCAGCTGGAGGTAGATGGGGATATTACCTGGGTACAGGTGTTTTATAGTGTCGATGATTCAGATTTGCCGGAGAATGCTTCCAATGAGGAGAAGGTAACGTATATTTTGGATACCTTTATGTAGGAAATATAAATAGTGTGTAAGTGTAAAGAGCAGGGGCAACTCTGCTCTTTTGATGTAGAAAACGAATTTTTTGTATAAATATGCAATTCAATACTTTATTTATAATTAGGATTTGTGTTATAATGGGGCAAAAATGCGAAAAAAGTCCAGCGGTGAAATGTCAAGTGAAATAAAATAAAAAATCTTTTTATCTTTGATATATTTCGCAAAAACAAAAAACGACCACCTAAGCCCTGTCGACCATGTTTTTTCAAAAATGAGCAGGG
>SVFL01000106.1 GCA_015056885.1 Lachnospiraceae bacterium | reverse complement strand
ACCTCATTTCGTCCGGCATATGGGAAGGAGTACATGTAAATGATGTCAAAAGAAATTAAGGAAAAAGTGAAAGAAATTGAAATGCCGGACGAAATGAGGTCCCGGATTATCAGAAACTGTTATTTGAAGATGGAGGAAGAAACGATGAGAAAAGATAAGAGAACTACTTTTTTTAGAAAACCGATGGTGGCAGTGGCTTCGTTAGCGCTATGTATCTGTTTAACAGGAATTTCTGCAATGGCAGCAACCGGTAAGCTGCAGGGATTTTTTAAAGATATTACCAGATGGGATGGGGCGGTTGTAGGTACTTCCTATGAGCAGGCATCAAATGAAGTTGAAGTGAAAGCTATGGGAACAGATAGTGGATTGGAAATAGAAGCATCCTTTCTGACACCGGATAAAGCCCCGTATTTTACGTTTGAGCAGATGGGAATTCATACAGCTAGGATTGTTGATATGAATGGCAAGGTAATCGAAAAGGATATTTCTTCTGAGCCAGCAGAGGTACAGGATGGAAAAGTAATTATCCAAATCTCTATTGAAAATGTGCCTAGTGGGAACTATAAACTACAAATCAGTGAACTTGTAGGTTCATCGAAGGCAGATCAGCCCCTTGTATTACACGGAGATTGGGAGTATGAATTTGTTTGGCAGTAATATTTGTCTTGAGGAAATAATGATTTCTATATGGCAAACGAAAAAAGCTGGGTGAGAAATCACTCGGCTTTTCTTTGTATCTAATTTAAAAAAATAC
Source organism: Lachnospiraceae bacterium (assembly GCA_015056885.1). Lineage (GTDB taxonomy): Bacteria > Bacillota > Clostridia > Lachnospirales > Lachnospiraceae > Acetatifactor. Next base: position 4,966 of record SVFL01000106.1, on the reverse strand, counting down.
TAATTCTTTTGAATAATTTCAAAAGTTGTTACAATGTATAAGTGAAGGGCAAGAAGTTGTCACTTCAAAAAGACGTCTTGGAAGTAGGGAACTTAAGTGACAAAACATGAGCTCGAAATGTGTATAAGTGAATATGGTAAGGATATCTACGCATTTTGTAAGCATCTGACAAATAACACGTTGGAAGCGGATGATTTGTATCAGGATACATTCTTAAAGGCTGCAGAATTAAACCGTGAAATCGATTATGAAAACAATCCAAAAAGCTATTTGCTGTCGATTGCACTACGCATCTGGAGGAACAAAAAAAGAAAGTTTGCGTGGCGGAAACGAATTGCGGATGTGCAAGCCATAGTAGAAGAAAGAGATACCGATATGTATGTGCCTGTTGAGATGTCTCCGGAGGAACAAGTGATTCACAAAGAGAGCGATAAACTTGTAAGGGGAGCTGTAAATAGGTTACCGGATAAGTTGAAGATTGTGACACTTCTCTTTTATATGGAGGATTTGTCAACGACACAGATTGCCGAAGTGATGAGGATTCCAACTGGTACCGTTTTGAGCAGGCTTTATCAGGCTAGAAAGATATTAAGGAAAGAATTGGAGGATGTTTTAGATGGGAAATAATTTAGATGAATTGTTAAAACATGCCCTTACTCCAGTAGATGAGCCTGATTTTTGGCTTAATCAGAGAATCGTAAATCGAGTAAAGGAGCAAAGGACAATGACAAATAAAAATAAGAGACGATTTCCTGCTGTTGCAGCTATTGCTGCATTGGTGATGTGCTTAAGTTCTGCGACGGTGTATGCTGCATTAATGTATCTCCATCCGGCAGAAGTTGCAGAAGAAGTACAGGATACAAAGTTGTCGGAGGTATTCCTTGGAGAGAACGCAACAATCATTAATGAAACACAAAACTATGGAGAATATCGTGTTTCACTACTGAGCATGGTTTCAGGAGAGAGCTTATCAGATCATCCTTATTATAATAATGGTGTAATAAAAGCGGACAGAACATATGCAGTTGTAGCGATTGAAAATGAGGATGGAACACCTATGCCTGAAACTATGGAAGATAGTTATGGAGAGTTGGAGTTTTTTGCTTCACCTCTGATTGGTGGATACCAGCCGGCATTTTATAACATTGCGAGCATGTCAGGTAATTATACAGATATTACAGAGGATGGAGTTCTTTACCGACTCTTGGAATGTGATAATGTAGAGATTTTTGCAGACCATACTTTGTATCTTTGCGTTACGGAAGGTGTATTCTATAATACAGAAGCCTATAACTATGACAAAGTTACGGGAAAAATCAGTAGAAACGAAGAATATAAAGGATTAAATGCACTGTTTGTTCTGCCGATGGATGGATCAAAAGCAGATCCTGTAAAAGCTTCCGAGTACATTTCCGGTTTGGGAATTAAAACGGATATTGCAGAGGCAAAGGTAGCTGTAGAAGAGGAAATTTTGGAGTCCATTATTGTAGATGTAGCAGAGGATGAGGACAAGGGTGCAGAAGTTGTGGAATATGCTTTGCAATTTGTAGGAAACCCTTATGCATGGGGATGCGATAGTCTGACAGAAGGTACAGATAGTTCAGGCTTTACTAAGAGTATTTATGAGTATTTTGGTATAAGTTTGGAACATGATTCAAGAAAGCAGATGGAAGCAGGAATAGAAGTAGATTCTGTAAACAATGCAAAGGCTGGCGATTTGGTATTTTATGATACTCCGGCACATGTGGCAATTTATGTAGGAGATGAATTGGTTGTTCATTCTATGCCACAGGAAGGTATTTGTATCTCAGAAGTTGATTTTGACGAAGTTGCAGGTGTCAGAAGAATTTTGGACTAAAGATAGCTAGTAATATATTGGATGGAGGTAGTGCCAACAGGTGGTACCTCCATTTTCTTTTGAAAAAATTTCTTAAGATTTTCACAGCATAGTTGACAAGATGCTCTACAAGCTGTAGATTAAAATTACCTCTACAAGATGTAGAGCATAGGAGGTGCAAAATGGGTAATAAAAAAATGGGTATGCTTGAGTCACGCTTTGCGGATATTATTTGGAATAACGAACCGATTACTTCTGGTCAGCTTGTTAAGATGGCGGAGAAAGAGTTGAGTTGGAAATCAACTACGTCTTACACCGTTCTGAAGCGTCTTTGTGAACGGGGCATCTTTCAGAATCAGAAAGGAACTGTGACATCCTTAATTTCTCGTGATGAATTTTATGCTCTGCAGAGTGAGCAGTTCGTAGAAGAGACTTTTGATGGATCCTTGCCGGCTTTTCTGGCTGCGTTTGGTTCCAGAAAGAAGATGACGGATGCAGAGATTGAAGATTTAAAGAAAATCATTGATGGTTTCAGGAGGTGACAGCATGAACTTTTACGCATTTCTTCCGAAACTATTGAATATGAGTCTGACAGGTGCCATTACCATTATTTGTGTATTGCTACTTCGGCTGTTGTTAAAAAAGGCACCAAAGGTTATTTCCTATGCTTTATGGGGTGTGGTGTTATTCCGCCTACTTTGTCCGGTATCTATTACTTCCGGCTTATCCCTGTTTGGACTACTGGAAGCACCTTCTACAAGCAGTGTTACCGGAACCAGTAGTTTGGAGTACGTGCCGGAAAACATTGTACATACGGAGTTTCCAAAGGTTACAATCCCGGTTCCCGGTGTCAGTGAAACGATCAATAATACACTGCCGCAGGGACAGGAGCAGCTTGCTGCGGACCCTTTGGAGGCCCCTGTAACCATTGGAACCTATGTGTGGCTCCTTGGAGTTCTGGTGATGGCAGCTTACAGCGCAACATCATACGTTAAGCTGAGAAGAAAATTGCTGATCGTCTCACCACTACAGGGAAATATCTGGCTTGCAGATGAAATCACCACGCCTTTTGTAATGGGGCTGATTCGGCCGAGGATCTATCTGCCGTCTGATACAGAAGAGCGCCAGATGCCATATCTGATTCTTCATGAAAAACATCACATTCGACGGGGTGACCACATCCTCAAAGCGTTGGCATTCTTGGCTCTTGGCATTCATTGGTTCAATCCACTGGTGTGGGTGGCATTTGTCTATGCTAATAAAGATATGGAAATGAGCTGTGATGAAGCTGTGGTGAAAAAGATGGGAGAGCAAATCCTGGCAGACTATACCGCATCCCTTTTAAGCCTCGCTACCGGGAAAACGATCATTGCTGGAGTTCCTCTGGCTTTTGGTGAAGGAGACACCAAGGGACGTATCCGAAACCTGTCACACTGGAAAAAGCCCGCCTTTTGGGTGATTCTGGTTGCAGTGATTGCATGTATTGTGTTGGGAATTGGATTGCTTACAAATCCGGAAAAAGAGGCTGGCTCTGAACAAAAGGAGGATGGGTACTATCTTCTGATTGGTGCAGAGGGTGTGGAAGCTATAGAAGTGACCACTGCAAACACAAGTGGCGGTGTAGAAAATGCAGATGGTTCTGCTTTTCGGGTTGGCGAAAAAGTTTGGCTGGAGTTGCTGCAGGGCATTACTGATCTGCGAGGTGTGTCCATTACCGCCTTTGGTGCTGAAGGGGAGATTATCTATAGTCTTTCTGTGCCGGAGAATGAGACGGCTGAGGTGGTTGCAGATATTGTAGGTTCCGACCCATGGTTGCTTGTTCCCACCACATTTGAAATACCTGCAGATGATGAAGTGGAGGAAAATGAACCAGCAGTTGTCAAATGGACCTTTTCTCCAATGATGAGTGCAACCTGGCATGCTGCCTTCCACTTTGAGTTTGGATTGGAGCACTACACACATATTGAGGCAGCCTGCAATAATGGTAAGCTATGGAATCTCCAGGCACAAGGTCAGCCCCGGGAGAAAGAAATGCGTTTTGAACAGGGAGAGCCCTTATGCTGGACACCGGAAATAGAGGGAGAAAATTTCACTTATGTGGCAGGGAATGCATTCATTAGCTTTACCGTTTATGACGGAGAAGAGGTAGTGAGCAGAGGTGCGCTGGATATTGTAAAGACCGGGGAGGAAGGCGGACAGAGCTTCTATGAGGCGCAAATGACGGATACAGAGCTTCTTGCTTTATGGCAGGAGGAAGGCAGCAATAGTGCCCAAGTGATCATGGCAGGGAATGGTGCCATAGTTTCTTATTCGGATCTGAACCATAATCGGGTCAACGAAAGAATTGTGGTGCGGGAGGCGGAGCCGAATATTCTCTATGAGCTTTTGGTAGTGGAAAATGGTAGTGTAATCGGGTCTGTAGAGGCTGGTCTACCTCATGTAGGTTGGAATACCATCCTGCTTTATAACGAAGACGGAAAAGACTATCTGGTGGAATATCAGCCACAGATGTATCAAGGTGTTGGCACTTACAAATGTAAGACGTATTCGCTGGAGAACGGGAAGGAAAATATAAAAAAGGAATGGGCCGTGGATTTTGAAATTCCGGTAGAAGAGACATATGAGATGGAGCAGTTTGCGAAGGAAGTGGGAATCTTACTTAGAAACTGCAGTGTGTTATTGTCCACAGAGCAGGGTATCCTTGTGAGAGAACATGCAATGGCAACGCAGCTACCGCAGATCTATCCGATTCGGTTTGACCCAGATGAAATCTGGAATGCAATAGACGGAACCAATATCCGAATGGAATTGACTTCCAATGCGGTAAGTTTTCCCGATGAGCCCTTGTATCTGATGTTTGCCAGTGGCGCAGGCGCATGGGGAAGCCTTCTTACCCTTCAGCCGGATGGCAGTTTTTCTGGAGACTATCGTGACTCGGAAATGGGAAGCAATGCGTCGGATTATCCCAATGGTACATGCTATGTCAGTGTGTTTGAAGGGAAATTTACAGAGATTCGGCAGATCAGCGACTACTCATGGTCCATGAAACTGGCAGAACTGTCTACAGAGAAAAATCTGGAAACATCATGGATTGAAGATGGTGTGCGGTATATTGCTTCAGATGCTTAT
>SVFL01000105.1 GCA_015056885.1 Lachnospiraceae bacterium | reverse complement strand
AACTCCTCCTCCCGTGCTTTGTAGTATAGCTTCTTGAAACAATTATACATCAGGGCGAGGAAGTTTAAAATCTTTCATTACTATTTGTGCCGCCAGCCAAAGGCGGCGGAATGGAGATTTATATGAAAATTGGTTTATTTATATCTATGTCGGAGAATATATGTGAGCGCATTCGACAGTTACACAGTCTGGGGTTTGACAATTGCCAGTTGGGTGTGGGAGCTATCCTTGGAAAATACAAAGGCGAAGGAAGTTGGGATGAATTGGCAGATCAGATCAATGCAGTATGTGAAGAACTGGGTTTTAAAATAACAGCGGTTCATGCTGGCTGGACGGGATACCATAATTTCAGCTTCCCGGAAATGTATCGTACAATTGGGTTTGTTCCAACTGATTTACGGGCACAGCGTACTCAGGAAGTACTGCATCAAGCAGAATATGCACAGAAGCTTCATGTGAAAAATATATTTACCCACATCGGATACCTACATGATGACCCGACTGATGAACAACGGCAATCAGTTGTTGTGACAATTCGCTATATTGCCGATCGACTGGGAGCACATGGTCAGTGCTTTCTGATAGAGACCGGCGAGATTATCCCGGTGAGTCTGGTGCAGTTGATCCATGAGATTGGCAGAGATAACGTGGGGATTAATTTTGATCCGGCTAATTTTCTTATCAACGGGCGGGCCAATCCAAGCGATGCACTGGATATGTTGTTGCCGTATGTGAAGGGGATGCATGCTAAGGATGCTGTCTATCCGACAGGAACAACACCTAAGGGGCATGAAACTCCTATCGGAGAGGGTATGGTAGATTTTGAATATATTATCCGTAAATTGCATGCAAATGGATATGATGGGTATGTATCGATCGAGCGGGAAATAAGAGGTGAACAGCAGCTCAAAGACATTCTGAAGGCCGCAGAGTATTTGCGCGGCTTGATTGCAACGTTGGGATAGATAAAAGTGCATAAATGATGAAAATAGTGAGTAAGCATTGGAAATAAACAGGAGGAGAGAGTATGTTAAAAGTAGGTGTTGTAGGAATGGGTAGTATTTTCAGGGCACATTTAAATGCGTATAAACAGATGGAAGAAGAGGGGCCCGCAGTAATAGAGGCCTGTTGCGATATCCGCCCGGAGCAGATGGAAGTTCTGAAGGAAAAAGGTGTTCGCGCTTACACTGACGTAGATGAGATGTTTAAGCAGGAACAGGGCAAGCTGGATTATATAGATATTTGTGTACCGACGTTCCTTCATGCAGAGATTGCAATCAAAGCTATGGAAGCCGGTTTCCATGTAATCAGCGAGAAACCGATGGCCCGCACCACAGAGCAGGCAAATGCAATGATTGAAGCATCCAAGCGTACAGGTAAGCAACTGATGGTTGCATACTGTAATCGTTTCTTGGAGGCAGCTGGCTATGTGAAAAGCGTAATCGACAGCAAGGAACTTGGCAATGTGCGTATGGCAGAGTTCAAACGCGATGATGGTGGCGGAGATTCCATGGGATGGAATAACTGGTTCCACGATGGAGAATTGTCCGGTGGTGTAATTTTGGACTTACATATCCATGATGTTGATTTAATCCGTTGGATGTTTGGTATGCCCAATGCAGTGTCTGCAGCAGCGGCTTCCTACATCACCAAGGGTGGATATGATACTGTTTCAACAAACTATTTTTATGACAATAATGTTTATGTACATGCATCCAGCAGCTGGATTCTTCAACACAACAAGTTCAGCAGCAGAGTAATCCGCGTAAGCTTTGACAAGGGCTATATTTATATGGATCGTACTCCGGAGCACACCATTTTTGTTAAAGTAACGGAAGATGGTATCGTGACCGATATGACCGACAAATTGACGTGGAATTTCTATTATAATGAAATAAAGTATTTCTGCGAATGTCTCATCAACGGCAAACCCGTAGAACGCTGTCTGCCTGAGGATAGCATAGATTCTGTAAAGATTGTTATGGCAGAGATTGAGTCTGCTGATAAGAATGGTGAGCGCATTGCACTGTAAGCTATCAGGCTGCATAAATTGTAAGAGTAGTTGGAAAGATATTGGAAATAAGAGGAGCATGAATATGAAAAAACAAATCAGAGCAATGATGATAGGTGCTCATCCTGACGATTGCGATTTTCGCTGTGGTGGACTTGCCTTAAAGTATGCCAGAGCAGGACACAAGGTGAAATTTTTGGCCATGTGTGACGGAAGTGGCGGTCATCATATTTTAGAGCCAACAGAAATTGCTGCAAGACGTAAACAGGAAACTCAGAATGTGGCCAAGGTGGCGGGAATTGAGTACGATGTGTGGGATGTGACAGACTGCGAGCTGATGGCAGACTTAGAAACCAGAAAACGATTGGTGCGGGAAATCCGCAAATTCCAACCAGATATTATTTTCTGCAGCAGACCAAATGATTATCACGCAGATCATCGCAATGCATCCATGCTGGTGCAGGATGCATCCTACCTTTTGGTAGTGCCTCATTTCTGTCCGGACGTGCCGGCTATGAAAGAGACTCCCGTGATTCTGTACTTCTACGATCATTTTAAGATGCCACCTTTTGATGCGGAAGTAGTGATCGCAACTGATGATGTGATTGAAGATAAATTCCGTATGCTGGCCTGCCATGAATCCCAGATGTTTGAGTGGCTTCCTTACACTAAGGGGACTTTGGAGCAGGTGCCTGAGGGTTACGAAGCGCGTCTCGACTGGCTTCATGAGCCCAGAATTCCCAGAGACGGAAGAGCCTTGGAGGAGAGTATGCTGACTAAGAATTTGATCGGCTCAGAGTGTGAGTACAGAGAGGCTGTTCCTGCTGTGAAGTACCGCAAGAAACTGATTGAGCGTTATGGTGAGGAGAGGGGAATGAAGATTAATTTTGCGGAGGCATTTGCATCCTGCGAGTATGGTGCACCTCTGACAACAGAAGTGGAAAAGGAACTTTTGCCTTTCTAAAGCTCTACTGTAATGCGTAGAATTGTTATTCCGAGGTGTGTGCAACACAGATTAATGATGTATTACATAGATTGTGGATGTGTTGTGCCGAATCATCTTACATAGTAGAGAGCCTGTTGTAGCACATACAAATGTGATGAAAGTAAAAAAGTAAGGAGGATTATTTATGAACAAATCACACAAAACAAAATGGAAGAAGGGGGAATGGAAGCTATTTGGCATGGTTCTTCCCTTCATGATTCTTCTTTTTCTGCTAGCTTATGTTCCACTTTTTGGATGGATTATCAGCCTGTACGACTTCAGACCGGGGATTCCCCTGTTTGAAAACGAATTTATCGGGTTTAAGTATTTTAAAACCATATTAACTGACAAGAATGTTTTGCGAAGCTTGGGTAACACTATGATCTTTTCCGGAATAGACTTAGCACTCAAACCTCTTCCTATGATCTTTGCAGTGTGTTTGAATGAGATTACGAGCACCAGGTTCCGTAAGCTTGTGCAGACCTCAACCACTCTGCCACATTTCATTAGCTGGATTATCGTTTATGCCTTTGCATTTGGCTTGTTATCCACAGATGGTGTTATGAACAGCGTGCTGTTGGATTTGGGTATAACTGAGAAGCCTATCCTTCCACTACAGAATGAGAATATTGTGTATCCTTTTCAGATTTTCCTGTCCAAATGGAAAGAACTGGGCTGGGGCGCTATCGTATATATAGCAGCTATTGCAGGTATTGATCAGCAGGAGTATGAGGCGGCCTGTCTGGATGGTGCAAATCGTTTCCAACGTGCCATATATATTACCATTCCCAACCTGATGCCTACCTTCGTCACCCTGTTGATCTTGGGGGTAGCCAGTATTATTAACACCGGTTATGAGCAGTACTTTATATTCAAGAACTCCTTCGTTTATGATAAGATAGAAGTGTTGGATTTATACATCTATCAAATGGGACTTCAATTGGGTGATTATTCCTATGCAACTACAGTAGGTATCCTGAAGTCCTTTGTAAGCATTATCCTGTTGGTAGCAGCAAACACTGTCGCCAAAAAAGTTCGCGGCGAATCTATTATGTAAGGAGGGCATGGATTTATGCAGGAAAAGAAAAAATTTAAGATGCCCAGCAAATCCCGCGTGGCATTTAACATTTTAAACTATGGTATTTTTGGATTGTTCACATTTTTATGTATCTATCCTTTGTGGTATATCTTTATTTATTCGATCAGCGAACCATCCCGGTCGGCAGTAGAGACCGTAATTCTGTGGCCTCTTGGATTCAGTTTGAGCAATTTAAAGCAAGTGCTGCAGCTCAAGGGCTTTTTTACTTCTGTCATGGTCTCTGTGGCCAGAACCGTACTGGGAACCTGTGCTACCGTATTTAGTTGTACCCTGTTGGGCTATGTATTTACTAAGCATCACTTTCCGGCCAGAAACTTTTTATATCGTATGCTGATCGTTACCATGTATATAGGTGGCGGTATGATCCCCACCTACTTGGTATACCGTTCGTACGGCTTTGTGAATAACTTTCTGGTATACATTGTTCCATCTATGATATCAGCGTACTATGTGATACTAATCAAGACCTATATCGAGTCCATTCCCCCTTCGTTGGAAGAGAGCGCAATTCTGGACGGAGCAGGATACATGACAGTACTTGTGAGAATCATCATGCCAATGTCCAAACCTATCATAGCCACCATAGGTGTGTACGCGGCAGTAGGGCAGTGGAATGCATGGTTTGACAACCATATTTACAACTTTACCAACAAGAAGCTGGAGGTACTTCAATATAAGCTTTATAAATTTCTACAGGAGGCACAGCAACTGGTCGATCTGATGCAGGAGTCCAGTCAGGAAATTAACGTAGAAAATATGCTGACCCCTTTTGCTGTTCGAATGACTGTAACTTTTCTCACAGTTATGCCGATCCTGTTTGTATATCCGTTTCTACAGCGTTATATTGTAAAGGGTATCATGATCGGAGCGGTTAAGGGTTGATTTTAAGAATTCTAATAAGTTCGCTTCAAGAAAGCTGTTAAATAAGCCTGGATCCTTTTCGGGGATTCAGGCTTAAAAAACTAAGATTAGTAGGGAGGTAGCACAACAAAAATGAAGGTGGGTGTATTTATTAATTTAAGTGAAAATATATGCGACGACATCAGAAAGATGCACAGTCTGGGATTCGACAATTGTCAACTGAATTCGTTACCACCATTTGGCGAGTACAGTGGAGAGTGCTTTACAGATGAGCTAGCAGAGAAAATCAACGCAGTTTGTGAAGAGCTGAATTTTACTATCACTGCAGTATTCGCAGGTTGGTCGGGATATCACAATTTTGGATATCCCGAGATGTACAGGACTCTTGGTTTTGTGCCGGATTATCTCAGAGACAGAAGAATGAAGGATGTACTGGCCGGTGCAGACTTCGCAGCAAAACTAAATGTGAAGAATGTTTTCACACATATCGGTTATTTGAGAGACGATCCCCATGATGAGCAACGTGAAGCTATAGTGGTTACGCTCCGCTACATTGCAGATCACTTAAAGAAAAACGGTCAAGCTCTTCAGATTGAAACCGGTGAGATGCTCCCGGTAAGCCTGGTTCAGCTGTTTGTCGAAATCGATAGAGATAATGTGGGCGTAAACTTTGATCCGGCTAACTTTTTGATCAATGGAAGAGCCAATCCCAGCGATGCACTGAATTTACTGCTGCCGTATGTGAAGGGTGTGCATGCCAAGGACGCTGTTT
>SVFL01000104.1 GCA_015056885.1 Lachnospiraceae bacterium | reverse complement strand
AAGGCATCTACCACAAGGATTACACCGTTTACCATTTTCAGTACACGCTCGACTTCACCGCCGAAATCTGCATGTCCCGGGGTGTCAATGATATTGATTTTTGTGTCTTTGTACATTACAGCGGTGTTTTTTGCCAGAATGGTAATACCACGCTCACGTTCGATATCATTAGAGTCCATGACACGTTCAGCTACTTCCTGATTGGCTCTGAATACACCGCTTTGTTTTAAAAGTTCATCCACAAGGGTGGTTTTGCCATGGTCTACGTGAGCAATAATTGCAATGTTTCTAACGTCTTCTCTTTTTTGTCTCATAAAATTATCTCCATTTTTGTGTCGATTCACATCGAATTAAAAATTACAAAATCTCAAACTGCTACAGTATAGCACTAAATTTTCTGCCGTGCAACAAAAAATGAGAGATTGTCTGCTGAAAGAAGGTGAGATGTGTCGATATGCGCGATGCGATTTGATTCTAATTTGATTCAATTTATAGTATACATATATTGTCATAGAAAAATACGTTACAAAGGTGTAAGAAGGGAGAACAAATATGACAGATAAGGTAATTGAAAATAATCAGGTGACGGTGATGGGAGAAGTAGTCAGCGGATTTACCTACAGCCATGAAATCTTCGGTGAGGGTTTTTATATGGTAGATGTAAAGGTACAAAGACTCAGTGAGAGTTTTGATGTCATTCCTGTAATGGTGTCGGAGAGATTGATGAATGTCAGTGAGGATTACACCGGGAGATTATTGTGTGTGAATGGCCAGTTTCGCTCCTACAATCGCCATGAGGAGAGAAAAAACAGACTGGTATTGTCTGTTTTTGCAAGAGAGGTTGAATTTGTCAGTGAAGTTGGAGAGAGTTCAAAAACCAATCAGATTTATCTGGATGGCTATATCTGCAAGGAGCCGATTTACAGAAAAACTCCATTGGGAAGAGAAATTGCGGACCTGCTTCTGGCAGTGAATCGACCTTACGGAAAATCTGATTACATACCTTGTATTTGTTGGGGGAGAAATGCCCGCTATGCAAATCATTTTAAGGTGGGAGAGCGTTGTGCAATCTGGGGGCGTATTCAAAGCAGAGAATATATGAAAAAGTTAGATGAGGAGAATGTAGAAAAACGCGTGGCATTTGAGGTCTCCGTAAGCAAGCTTGAGCTTATGGGAGCAGAAGAAAGGGCGCCGGAAGTTGCCATTTTGTAGTGGGTGTGATATAATGTCCGCGAACATAATGAGCCAAACGGTTGCGAAGCAGTCATTTGGTGAATGTGCGCGGAGGTAAGTGATGGAAAAAGGAAGCCTTTATATTTATACCGGTGAAGGGAAAGGAAAGTCCCGGGCTGCGTTAGGACGTGCGATGCAGGTGGCAATGGCCGGAGGCAGAGTGGTTCTGATACAGTTTTTGAAGGGAAAAGGACCGGAGAACTCTGAATTTTTACGTAGGCTGGAGCCGGAGTTAAAGGTGTTTTGTTTTGAAAAGTCGGATGAGAATTTTGAGGAATTGTCCGAGATGCGTAAGCAGGATGAAATCAGCAATATAAGAAATGGCATTGGCTTTGCCAAAAAAGTACTTAGTACAGGCGAGTGTGATTTGCTGATTTTGGATGAAGTACTGGGTCTTGTAGAGAAAGGGATACTTGAAACAGAGGATTTGAAAAATCTTTTGGAGTGTCGGGGCAGCATGGATATCATTCTGACGGGAATCAATCTGTCGGATGAGATTTGTGTTCTTGCAGATGAGGTTTCTAAGATTGAAACAGTGAAATTCAAGGTCTGGGAGTAATTTAGAAATTAATGTAAAAGCCGTTGACAGTGGCATTTTAAAGTGCTATGATAGGCTAAATGAGAGATAGAGGTTGCGTGTTTCAAGAGTATTTTTTCTGATGCGGCAGGAGCAGATGAGGAAGGAAGAAAGGGGAAGACGCCGAAAGAGGAGATGACCTGTGAGTCGAGTCTTGGGCATACGGTTAAGAACCGTATGACTGTCATCCGTAACGGATGGTGCGCTATCAAAGGATAAATTGTAAAATTTGCCGGCGCATACTCTATGTGTCGGCATTTATACTGTTAAGGAGGAAAAAATATGGCTATTTTTACAGGAGCAGGTGTTGCAATTGTAACACCCATGAAAGCAAACGGAGAGGTTAATTTTGAGAAATTTGGAGAGTTGATTGACTGGCAGATTGAGAATGGAACAGACGCAATCATTGTCTGTGGTACCACAGGTGAGGCATCTACTCTTACTCACGAGGAGCATCTGGAAACCATTAAATATTGTGTGGATAGAGTTGATGGTCGCGTGCCTGTAGTGGCAGGAACCGGTTCTAACTGCACAGAGACTGCAATTTATCTGTCCACTGAGGCTGAAAAGTATGGTGTAGATGGATTGCTTGTAGTGTCTCCCTATTACAATAAAGCTACCCAGAATGGTCTCTATGAGCATTTCAAAGCAATTGCAGATTCTGTAAAGGTGCCTGTAATTTTGTATAACGTACCAAGCCGTACCGGATGTAATATTTTGCCGGAGACTGTTGTTCGTCTGTGTAAGGATGTAGACAATATTCTTGGTGTTAAGGAAGCAAGCGGTGATATTAGTCAGGTAGCGAAACTGGCAGCACTTTCCAAGGGTTGCGTTGATATTTATTCCGGTAATGATGACCAGATTGTACCTCTTATGTCCTTGGGTGGAGTTGGTGTTATTTCTGTACTTTCCAATGTAGCTCCCAGACAGACTCATGAGATTTGCCAGAAGTATCTGGATGGAGATGTAGAGGGAAGCCGCAAGATGCAGCTTGAGGCACTGGATTTGTGCTCAGCATTGTTCTGTGAGGTAAATCCGATTCCTGTTAAGAAGGCTTTGAATCTTATGGGCAAGGAGGCTGGTCCCCTTCGTCGTCCTTTGACTGAGATGGAGGAGAAGAATACTGCACGTCTTGAGAAGGCTATGAAGGAGTATGGTATTCTCTAGGATTGGGCTTGTTTGGTTGTGTGACAGAAAAGATTCGGAATTTGTGAAAAAATAGGAATACAATAGGAGAGAAGATAAAATGATTAAAGTAATCATGCATGGCTGCAATGGAAGAATGGGTCAGGTTATCAGTGGTTTGATTGCCGCGGATGCTGATATGGAGATGGTTGCAGGTGTTGATGGCCGTGATGACGGACACAATTCCTATCCTGTGTTTAGTGAGATTGAGAAGTGCGATGTGGAAGCAGATTGTATTATTGATTTTTCTGCGGCGCCGGCAGTGGATAAACTACTTGATTATTGTGTAGATAAGAATATGCCTTGTGTGTTGTGTACCACCGGTTTGAGTGAGGAACAGCTTGCAAAGGTAGCAGAGGTATCCAAGAAGGTGGCAATTCTGAAGTCTGCAAATATGTCTCTTGGTATTAATCTGTTGATTAAGATGCTAAAGGAGGCTACCGGAGTACTGGCTCCGGCTGGCTACGACATTGAGATTGTGGAGAAACATCACAACCAGAAGCTGGATGCTCCCAGCGGAACAGCACTTGCGCTGGCAGATTCCATTAATGCAGAGCTGAACAATGAGTATGAATATGTATATGACAGAAGCACTCGCAGAGAGAAGCGTCCTGTAAAGGAAATCGGTATCAGTGCAGTGCGCGGCGGTACCATTGTGGGTGATCATGATGTAATCTTCGCCGGTATGGATGAAGTCATCACATTCTCCCATACTGCATATTCCAGAGCTGTATTTGGTAAGGGAGCTGTTCAGGCAGCCAAGTTCCTGGCAGGCAAACCCGCCGGAATGTACGATATGTCCGATGTAATCGGTTAAGTTAATGGTCCCGATTTGTATAATATGCAAATCGGGACATTCAATAAACAGAAGAAGAGAGGTGCAGCATGGACAATCAGGAGTTAAAATTTTTAAAGACCTTATCCCGACAGTATAAAAATATTGCGGCTGCGTCCACGGAGATTATTAACTTGCAGTCTATTTTGAATCTCCCAAAGGGGACGGAGCATTTTTTGACGGATATACATGGTGAGTATGAACAGTTTAATCATGTGTTGAAAAATGGTTCCGGTTCTGTACGTAGAAAAATTGATGAAGAATTTGGCAATACTATTAGTAATAAGGACAAAAAGAGCCTTGCAACATTGATTTATTATCCGGAAGCGAAGGTGGAACTTGCAGAGAAGGATGAGGATAATCTGGAGGACTGGTATAAGATTTCTTTGCACAGACTGGTACAGATGTTAAAAAGAGTATCCTCTAAATATACTCGTTCTAAGGTGCGTAAGGCCTTGCCGAAGGATTTTGCGTATGTGATTGAGGAATTGATTACGGAGAAGGCTGAAATTCAGAATAAGGAAGCTTATTATAACGAAATTATTCATACGATTATACGAATAGGAAGAGCACCTCAGTTTATAGTGGAGCTTAGTTATCTGATTCAGAGACTGGTAATTGATCATCTACATATTGTTGGAGATATTTATGACAGAGGACCCGGACCTCATATTATCATGGATACCCTTTGCGATTATCATTCGGTGGATGTACAGTGGGGAAATCATGATATTGGTTGGATGGGAGCGGCTGCAGGTAACTGGCTCTGTATCACCAGTGTGATTCGTCTTGCTGCACGTTATGGTAATCTTTCTGTTTTGGAAGAGGGATATGGTATAAATCTGGTGCCATTGGCAACCTTTGTATTGGAAACCTACAGTGATACGGATTGTAGTGTATTTAATATTAAGTATAATACGGATTATAACACCAAGGATTTGAGTCTGGATACCAAAATACACAAGGCTATGGCAATTTTACAGTTTAAGCTGGAAGGTCAGTTTGTCATGCGTCATCCGGAATTTCACATGGAGGACAGGCTTCTTTTAGATAAAATTGATTTTACTAAAAAAACAGTTCTTGTGGATGGCAGGGAATATGCTATGAAGGATGTTGATTTCCCTACCGTAAATCCCGCAAATCCTTATGAATTATCTGAGGAAGAGGCAAAACTGATGGTACGTCTGCAACAGGCATTTGCCCGTTGTGAGAAGTTGCAAAGACATGTGAAATTCCTTTATTCTAAGGGTGGAATGTATAAGATTTATAACGGTAACCTACTGTATCATGGATGTGTGCCCATGAATGAAGATGGCAGCTTCATGAAGGTGGAGGTGTTTGGAAAGGAATATTGCGGTAAGGCGCTGTATGATGTGTTGGAGCATTATGCCAGAAGAGGATATTATGCCAAGGACGCAGCGGAACGCGCAGAGGCGCAGGATATTATCTGGTACATTTGGTCCGGACCCGGCTCACCTGTGTATGGCAAGAGTAAAATGACTACCTTTGAGCGCTATTTTATTGAGGCGGAAGAAACGCACAAAGAGCAGAAGAACTTTTATTATAAGCTTTACGAAAAAGAGGAGACGGTGCATAAGATTCTGGAAGAATTTGGTTTGGATGCTGAGGATGCCCATATTGTAAATGGTCATGTGCCTGTGGAACAGATTCATGGAGAATCACCGATTAAATGTGGTGGTAAACTTTTGGTTATTGATGGAGGTTTTTCGAAAGCGTATCATAAGAAAACAGGAATTGCAGGATATACTTTGGTATGTAATTCCAGAGGAATGCGTCTTGTTGCCCATGAGCCTTTTGAGTCCACGGAGGCGGCTATCAAAAATGAATCCGATATTCTTTCGGACACAATAGAAGTGGAAACCTTCCACCATCGTAAACTGGTTGCAGATACAGATATCGGTGTGGATATTAAAGAGAATATTCATTATTTGGAAGATTTGTTGGCTGCATATACAGATGGCTCCATCGTAGAAGAGGGCTGATAAAATATAAGATAAAATCAGATGTGAAACAGG
>SVFL01000022.1 GCA_015056885.1 Lachnospiraceae bacterium | reverse complement strand
TCGTGGAAAGAAAAATGTTCTGGCGCAAAGTATTCTGCTGGCCATAGGTCGAAACATAAATAAGCTGCATCATAAAATTCAGTCAGAACGCACAGGAACCCACCTTTTTGAATTAAAGAAAGCTGCACAATTTTAGACTGATCAAAATGAAAATATTCTGCTAAGCAGGCATCCGTCGGATGTCTGTAAAAGTGCGTCCATTTTGGAAAGAAGACCGCTAAAAATACAATAAAACCTTAAAACAAGACAAAAAGAGGGCCATCGCCCAGCTAAAAATTTCTAGCTAGTGCGACAGCCCCTTTTTACTATATTACAGACTTTCAATATCAACTGTTTTACCGTCTCTCCAAAGTCTCTCCAAATCATACAACAAACGATTTTCCTTATCAAAAATATGAACAATAAGATCACCGAAATCCATCAACACCCAATTAGCAGTGTCATAACCTTCAATCTGCTTAACATGGAAACCGGCACGTCCTAGCTTTTCTTCAACATTGTTACAAACAGCCTGTATCTGGCTATGGTTATTACCACCGGCAATCATAAATACATCTGCAACAACAGAAACCTCGCTGATATCAATTACACGGATTTCTTCTGCTTTTTTGTCCTCAAGGGCATCTAAAGCAAGTTTGGTCATCTCTAATACTCTACTTTCCATTCTCAGACTCCTTTTCCTTTAATTCACAATAATAATCATAGGTTCTACGGGTCATAGGATCCGTCTCCTCCCCTGTCGATTCAAGATATTTTAAAGTATCACGTAAGATTCGAAGCAATGCATTATCCAAATCAACAAACGCCATCTGTCTGATTTCACTCAGATTAGCAGCCTTATCCCTGCCCGGTTCAATATAATCTGCAACAAAAATAATCTTCTCTAACAGACTCATCCCCGGCCGTCCGGTTGTATGATTTAAAATTGCATGAATTACATCCGAATCTGTTATCTCATACTCTTCCATTGCAAGAAAACTTCCCACCTTTGCATGCAAAAGAGAAGGATTTCTGCGCTCATATTCACTAATGCTTATATTATGCTTCTCACATATAGATAATCTTTTCTCATCGGACAAACATTTTGCACAATCATGTAAAAGACCTGCCAGCTGAGCATCTTGGATAGAAGCACCGTATCGCATAGCCAATGCCGCTGCTGTATATTCCACTCCCAGTGTATGTTCGTATCTTTTTGAATCCAGCGACTTTTCCATTGCTTTTCTTATTTTTTTTAATTCAATGACTCTCATGTGCTATAAAATCCTTTTTCTTCTATATAGAAAATAACACTTTCCGGCACCATATAATGGATACTTTTACCTTTTCGCACACGCTCTCGGATATCCGTAGAAGACAATGCAATTTCACGAAATGGCAGAAAATGAATCCGGGCATTATATTTCTCCTGAAGTTCATTAATCTTAGTTTGCATATCTTCCTCAACAAAATCGGTTCGCAATGCGGCAACGATTTCACAGGAATTAAATATTTGCTCCGGTTCTTTCCAATGTTCAATGCCATACAGACAGTCTGCCCCAAAGATAAAATAAAAATTATTTTCGGGATATTTACTTTTCAATTCCTGTAAAGTCTCGTAGGTATAGGTATTCCCTTTCCTTTGAACCTCTATATCAAGACACTGAAAATATGAATTTCCTTCTGTAGCCAGTCTGGTCATCTCAAGGCGTTCCACAGCAAGCGGGCCTTTGCCTTCTGAATCATTTTGCTTCATATAAGAATATCCTGTAGGCACAAACCAGACTTCATCCAATCGAAACTCTTCTCTGGCACATTCTGCCAACATAAGATGTCCAAAGTGAATAGGGTTAAAACTCCCCCCCATGATACCGATTTTACTCATAATCTTTTACCTTATTTGGGCAATTCAATTTTAGGCTTATTCTTGTCCGGCTTGTACAAAACAATTTTACGTCCGATTACCTGAACAACCTGAGAATGGGTACGCTCTGCAACCGCCTCTGCAATTGCTCTGGGATCATCCATACAATTCTTAAGAACAGCAATCTTGATTAACTCATGATTGTTAAAACACTCTGCAACCGCCTCTGTAACCTCAGGGGTCAGACTGGCTTTTCCAACCTGAAACACCGGGTTAAGATTACTGGCAAGACTCATCAAATATGCTCTCTGTTTACTTGTCATATTAATTACCTCTATTTGTAATAGTCGAAGGACAAACCATACATTCGCACAGTGTCACCCTCCTGAATACCAAGCTGTTCCAACTCCTCCAAAATACCTGTTTCTTTTAGGAAATTCTGGAAGAAGGTGAATCCCTTCTCACTTTCAAGATTGGTATAACCAAGCATTTTCTCAATGCGGGGTCCTTCTACAACATATTCATCTTCCTCTTCATCATACTCGACAGTGTAAGGTTCGTCAGAATATCCTTTCTTAAGCTCAGGGAAATACTCCTGTTCAAATACAGTAGGCTCTTCACCCACTTCTGAAAGCATTTCATTCACCTTATATAAAAGAGGCTTCACACCTTCTCCACTCACCGCCGAAATAGCAAATACCTCAATTCCCTTAGGTTCAAATTCTTTACGAATCAAATCTACAGGGTCTTCTTCGCCATCCCCTCTGTAAATTGCATCAATCTTATTGGCTGCAATCACCTGAGGACGTTTTGCAATCTCCGGATTATATGCCTCAAGCTCTTTATTGATAGCATAAATATCTCCGATAGGGTCACGGCCTTCTGTACCGGCTGCATCCACAATATGAATGATAACCTTGGTGCGCTCAATATGTCTCAAAAATTCATGACCAAGTCCGATGCCCTCAGATGCCCCTTCAATCAGGCCGGGAATATCTGCAATAACAAAACCACCCGTTCCCTCCAAATCCACAACACCAAGATTAGGATTCAAGGTTGTAAAATGGTAGTTTGCAATCTTTGGTTTTGCATTTGTTACACGGGAAAGGAAAGTCGATTTACCAACATTAGGGAATCCAACCAGTCCCACATCTGCAATTACCTTTAGTTCAAGCATCAGTTCCAGTTCCTGCGCCGGTTGTCCGGGCTGTGCATATTTAGGTGCCTGCATGGTACTGGTAGCATAATGCTGATTACCGTTACCACCTTTTCCGCCCTTTAAAAGAACAACACGTCGATTATCTCCGGACATATCCGTGATAACCTGTCCACTTTCAGCCTCTTTTATTACTGTTCCCTGAGGAATCTTAATGATAATATCCTTACCATCTTTACCACGGCAATTCTTCTTGCCGCCTTCCTCGCCGTCACCGGCCTTGTATTTTCTAATATGTCTGAAATCAATCAGAGTATTCAATCCCTCGTCCACCTCAAAGATTACATCTCCGCCGCGTCCGCCGTCACCACCATCAGGGCCACCATTAGGAACGTATTTTTCTCGTCTGAAAGACACATGTCCGTCGCCGCCTTTACCACTGCGCACATATATTTTGGCTCTATCTGCAAACATGGAAAACTCCTTTCTCGAAAAAAACAATAGAAAACAGGCTATGCGAGTTTTCTATCTATAATGAATAAAAGGGCTTCAAACGAAGTAGTTTGAAGCCCCGATAGGTCTTATTGCTCTACAGGATAAACTGAAGCCTGCTTCTTGTCGCGGCCCTTTCTCTCGAAACGCAAAACACCGTCAACCAAAGCATACAGGGTGTCATCACCGCCAATGCCTACGTTGTTGCCGGGATGAATCTTGGTTCCGCGCTGTCTGTAAAGGATATTACCAGCCTTTACAAACTGACCGTCAGCACGCTTAGCACCTAATCTCTTAGACTCGGAATCTCTACCGTTCTTGGTAGAACCTACTCCCTTTTTATGAGCGAACAATTGAAGGTTAAAGTTCAACATGGTTTACACCTCCTCGAATTTTACTTGCAAATACTTGTCTCCGTACTCCTTACAAAGATTCTCTAATGCAAACACATAAGAATCCATAAGAAATACCGACTTTTCCTGCAATACGCTTTTAAATATGCATTTTAGGAAACCATCCTCCGCATTTTCTACAGTCTCTACCTGCTCACCCGCAAGCACCTCAAGTGCATTGTTGGTAGCTATTGACAATGCAGAAATCGCTGCACACAGCACATCCGGCTGATATTTACCAAATATACTCTTCTTAGCGTATCCGGCATGTCCCATACAGATAAATCCTCTGTATGAACCATTTAAATCTTTTAAAATTGTTACAGTTGTCATAAATTTAGCATTGATCCAAATTAACGTTACGCGTTAATTTTTTCGATCTTAACCTGAGTATATGCCTGTCTGTGACCATTCTTCTTGTGATAACCGGTTTTTCTCTTGTACTTGTATACAATAACCTTCTTACCACGACCCTGCTCCATAACGGTTGCGGACACGGTTGCTTTTGCAACTGCATCACCCACCTTGAGGGATCCGTCACTTACTGCGATAACCTGGTCAAAAGTAACAGTATTACCAGCTTCTGCGTCGATCTTCTCAACCTTGATTACATCGCCCTCAGAAACCTTGTACTGCTTTCCGCCTGTTGCAATAATTGCGTACATATTAAGGCACCTCCTTCATAGAACTCCAGCCAAACGCTTCGTTCTTTACTCGCTAACTTTGGTGTTGTCCGTTCCTATAAACGGGCACACTTCTACCTCGTTATGCGGCATACTGTGATATAATAGCACGCGTTGTCTTCAAATGTCAATACTTTTCTTGCAGATTTTTATCATTTTTATAGATTTAGCATATTTCAATGATAATCGTTATTTATCTGCCACTAAGATACAAAGAAATCATCTTTCCTATTATATTTAAATATGCTTTATCTGCATCCGGCCAAAGTCTGGTAGCCTGTTCTGTTTTATAGAAGGTCACATATCCGGGAACACTGCCTTCCATTCTATAAATCAATGCTGCCGTAACATTTAATTCTTTTAAAGCTGTATATGCTTCTTGGCATGCGAACTGCAAATTTGCCACATCATTGACAACCATCAAATTATTCTCATCAAAAAGCTGTCTGAATTGTGTAGTTCCGGCATAGCTTAAAAATTTTGATTCTACGCTTGCACCGTCAGCTCTCCAATGAGCAGCCTCGTAAGCAGGCTCATCATAAAAAATATTTACCTCGCTTAATCCAAAAACAGTACCGGTTTCCTCCATCACCATTTTCAAGCTCCATACTGAACGGAACACAAAAAACTCAGTAAGCTCCAACATAAAATGTTCTTTGTTTCTGGTGCTGAAAGGCATTCCCGGTTTTACGGCTGCTACTTCTTCTCTTGTTACATTCAGCACATCTCCGTGAATTTCCGGTGTATAAATAATATATCGGTTACGACCGTTTTCTTTTGCACGATACAGCATCTTGTCAGCTATTTTAAACAAAGTATCATAATCCTGCGCATCTTCCGGCCATGCAGCCACACCAATAGAACAGCTGAGGTTTAAGTCTTCTTTGACTCCTTTATAAGCCCATTCCACATTACTTCGTATAGTACGAAGAATACTTTTTAAATCAGCTCGGTCCGCAATACGCTCCAGGAAAATCATCATCTCATCGCCACCGATTCGGCCAACAACGCCTCGCTCACCGACAGCTTCTTTCAAAATATCGGCAACCGTTATAAGCACCTCATCGCCAAACATATGTCCATAATGGTCATTCACATATTTGAAATTATCAAGGTCCATCACACACAAATAGCATGTATAATCAGCCTTGGCATTGATGGTACTATGGATATAGTCAATAATCGTCTGTTTACTCAACAGACCGGTCATTTCATCTCTTACAGCATCTGCACCCATTCGGGTCTTACGGCGTCTTGAGTTTTTGGAAATAGTATATACGCAACCTAACACTAAATCCCTACCGGAGGTAGTCACCACAGAACGACCTTTAATTAAATAAAGTTCTTTCTCATCACCGCGTACCAGATGAGGCATCATAATTTCATGGGAAAAATGTCTGGATGCCTGTTGCAAATCCTGACAAAAACTTTCAAAAGTCTCTCTGTATTTTTCGTCTTCAAATGCATTTTTCTCCTCAAGGCCCTGTGCCCAGCCATCCAAATCACCGCTATAAACCACAACCTTTTGTTTCTCGCCGCCCATGAACAAAGTGAAATCATCCTTATCCACATCATAACGGAAGAATAATTCGTCCATAATATCCATGTAAGTACCCAGCTCACACAACTCATCCTGCATGGTACTCATTTCCAATTCCAAATCCATAATAGTCTGGAGGCTCAGCTCAAGAACATCTTCCCCAGCCAATCTAACCTTTTCCACACAACCAACTACCCAATGAGTCGATTCATCCTTACTGAAAACCCGGTATGTAACAAATTGCTTTTCTCCGGACTCCCAAACCTTATCACAGACTGTCTTTACATTTGCGAAGTCATCTTTATATACACTTTGTTCAAGATATTGAGAATTCTCCCACAAAATCAGTGCAAAGAATCCTTTATCACCCTTTAAAATTTTCAAATGACTGTCTACAGTGACAGTACCTGTATTAAAGTATGCCATAACGCCTCTCCTACAGCATGACTATCATGCCTTGTTTCTCTTCTCGAAATCCTCAACATACTGCGCAATCAGTTTTACAGTACCCTCAACTCCCAAAACACTACTGTTTACACATAAATCATAACTGTCTGCACGTCCCCATTTTTTGGAAGAATAATAATTATAATAACTTTGACGCTGTTTATCCTTCTTAATCATCATATCCCGGGCCTTAGCTTCACTGAGCTGATAACGCTCCATAATGCGTTTAATCTTAGTAGGTTCATCCGCATAAATAAACAGATTAATGCAATTCGGAAGTTCTGCCAGCGCATAATCTGCACAACGACCAACAATTACACAAGGTTCTTCTGCAGCAACCTTCTTAATCGTATCAAACTGTGCCAAAAAAACCTTGTGACTAATCGGCATATCCACAAAAGAGGATGCATTATAGCCAAAGGAATAGGTATCCATTACCAGATTGTACAAAAACGAATTGGTAGGACGCTCATCATGATTCTGAATCATTTCTTCACAGAAACCACTTTCCTTAGCAGCCCGTGTAAGAAGCTCCTTGTCATAGCATTTAATACCGAAATACTCCGCAACTTTCTCACCGATTTCATGACCGGCAGAACCAAATTGACGTCCAATCGTAATAACAGTATTCATACATAACACCTCCAGCTCAAATTTATCCATACTTATTATACGTCATTTTTGCAAGAAATTCAATAAGAATTCCGTTCGTTTTTATACAAATATAACAAATCAATCCATAATATTCAGCAAATGCTCAAAATATTCAGGCAAAGGCGCTTCGGTCTCCACATATTCCCCCGTATTCGGATGCTGAAACCCCAGAATTTTTGCATGAAGCGTCTGCCCTTGAAGCTTAAACGGGCATTTTCTCCCCGGCGCATACACCTCATCTCCCAAAAGAGGATGACCGATACTTGCCATATGTACACGAATTTGATGAGTACGACCGGTTTCCAAAACACATTCTATATAGGTGTAATTTTTGAATCTTTGCAAAACCTTATAATGTGTTACAGCTCTTTTGCCATTTCGTTCGTTGACAGCCATTTTTTTACGCTCCACCGGATGTCTTCCAATTGGCTTATCAATTACCCCTTCATCTTCTTTCAAAACACCATGACAAAGGGCTACATAGCGGCGATTTACACTATGTTCCTTAAGTTGCTCTGCAATTGAATTATGCGCTTTATCATTTTTGCACGCTATAATAGACCCTGTAGTATCCATGTCAATGCGATGAACAATTCCCGGTCGCATGACACCATTGATTCCGGACAATTCAGCGCCGCAATGATACATCAGAGCATTTACCAGTGTGCCACTATAATGTCCTGCAGCCGGATGCACCACCATTCCTTTTGGCTTATTTACTACAATCACATCCCTATCTTCATAGAGTATTTCTAAGGGGATATTTTCTGCTTCTATATCGGGCTCAACAGATTTCGGAAGTTCAAAACGCACTTCATCCTCAACCTTCACACGATAGCTGCTTTTAACAACCGAACCATTCACACTGACTCGGCCTTCTTTGATTAATTTTTGTATAAAAGACCGCGACAAAGAATCAATGAGCATACTGATACAACTATCAATACGCTCATTCTCCATCTCTTCCGCAACCTGAAAAACAAATTCATCCATTTACTTCATCTCCCGATAGCGGTTCTGTTTAAAACTCAAAAACTCCAGATCCTGTTCCTTGTATACAAATACAAAAAGAATAAACAAAATAATAGTAGCAACAACAATATAAATATCAGCCACATTAAATATAGGGTAATTAATCAAAACAAAGGAAATGAAATCCACCACATAATCAAAACGGAACCGATCGATCATGTTGCCAATTCCGCCTGCTATAATAACAGACAACAGTACATGTAATTTGTTGTATTTTTTAGTCTCCGGCAATTTAAATAAAAAAAACAAAATAACCGCCATAAAAACAATTCCAACAAAAAGAATGAATACCTTCTGGTTTTGAAGCATTCCGAATGCCGACCCTCTATTTTCCAGATATTGCAATTCCAACACCCCATCGATAAGCACATGTGCCGGATTACCTTTTAAATTAACAATGGCAAGATACTTGGTGATTTGATCAAATACCAAAAGTACTGCCACAATTACCAAATCAAGCACCAGCAGAAGTTTTCTGTTTGTCTTGCCATTCCCATTATTTTGAGTTTGTTCTTTATTACGCATGTGCATCCTCGTCACTAAAATAAATTTCATTGATTGCGGCCAAAATTTCTTCATCGGTAACAGTACTGTCAATTACAGCCTTACCAATCTTCTTAAGCAGAATAAATCGAATCTGGCCAGCCTTCATCTTCTTATCAGATTTGGTGAGTTTCAGAATCTCCTGAGGATCAATATCATCTACTGTAATAGGAAGATAGAAAGGCACAAACATATCACGCACCTCATAATATTCCTCCATGGACAACATTTCCCTTTTCCAGGAAATATATGCTGCAGCAATCGTTCCGAGAGCTACACACTCACCATGATACAATTCAAAATTCTTCGCTTTCTCGATGGCATGACCAATGGTATGACCCAAATTAAGCAACGCTCTGTCTCCCTGCTCTGTAGGGTCTTTTTCCACTACCAGCTTCTTGATGCCGGTACAACGCATAACCATTTCTTCAAGAATATCCATATCTTTTTCACAGATTTCATACATATTCTCAATAAGCCACTCATAAAAAGCTGCATCTTTAATCAATGCCGACTTCATAACTTCTGCAAATCCGGAAAAATACTGTCTCTCTTCAAGAGTTTCAAGCACTTTCATATTCATATATACCAGCCGGGGCATCTTAAAAGCACCAACCATATTCTTGTATCCGTCAAAATCCACGCCGGTCTTACCGCCAATGGAACTGTCCACCTGAGACAAAAGAGTGGTGGGAATCTGCACAAAATCAATTCCTCTAAGATATGTCGCTGCTACATAGCCCGTCAAATCACCAACTACACCTCCGCCCAGTGCTATAAGCATATCTTTGCGGTCAAAGCCTTCCTCAATCAGGACTTTATAAGCTTCCTTCACCGTATCCAGAGTCTTATTTGCCTCGCCTGCAGGAAACACATACTTCACAGCCTTCACACAATTACTTTCCAACAGTTTTAAAACCGACTCACCATAAAGTGTATCTACCGTACTATCTGTAATAATACAGAGACGTTTTTCAGAAACGCCAAGCTCCTGCATCTCCTCTGCAAGTCCATCAAAGGAACGCGCATATACAATATCATAACAGGGTTTCTTATTATACAAAACAGGTAATCTCTGTGCCATATTTCCTCCTAAAAAGGCTTCCCTTTCCGGGAAGCCCGCATTTCAATGTATAAATGTATAACTTTTGCTTATTAAATACCGGTGCTAAAAGGCATCTCAAACGAACCGCCGAGCAAATCCTGGAAATCTCCGGAAATATCTACACTGGCAGGTGTAATAATAAAAATATAATGAGAAATCTTCTGCAAATTACCTGCAATTGCAAAGCAGGAGCCTGAAGTAAAGTCAATAATTCTCTGTGCCACATCCACATCCAAACCTTCCAGATTCAATACAACAGTACGATTTGCCAGCAAAGTCTCGGTAATCTCTCTTGCATCCTCCACACTGGTAGGCTTAATTACACAAACTTCCATGCCGTTTCCGGGCATCTTGCGGGTTACATTCTGACGAATAGGTGTCACCTTCGGCTGAACAGTCTTTCTTACAGGTTTGTTGTCTGAAGGCTCTGCATCCTCCTTTACCGTCTTTGTTACAGACTTTTTGGGAGCAGGCTCTACTAACTCCTCCTCATCGTCCAGATAATCTTCATCATAATATTCATCATCTTCATCATTCAATTTCATATAATTTAAAAACTTGTCCATAACACCCATTGCTAACTCTCCTTTTTGTAGTCCCGCTCTCCAAAAATGCCAGTCCCCACACGGACATAGGTAGCACCCTCCTCAACGGCAACTTTATAATCTCCTGTCATTCCCATCGACAGTTCTTTATCCATATTCCTATTATCAATGTTTTTACGCATGATGTCAACAGACAATTGTTTCAACTTACGAAAATATTCTCGATTTTCCTCTTCATTATCCACAAAAGGAGCAATTGTCATCAGCCCTTTGATACATATTCCGGGTAATTTAGCTATATCAGATACCAATGTCTCAGCTTCTTCAACAGATACTCCGAATTTACTTTCTTCTGCTGCAACATTCACTTCCACCAGAATATTTGCAGTAATTCCATGCTTAAGTGCCTCTTTGCTAATCTCCTCAGCGAGTCTTAAAGAATCTACACTATGTATCAAACAAACCTTGTCTATGATATATTTTACTTTATTACGCTGAAGATGTCCAATCATATGCCAGCGAACATCGGAAGGCAACTGCGGAATCTTATCAAGAAGCTCCTGTACTTTATTTTCTCCAAAATCTCTTGCTCCGGCCTCATAAGCTTCCATAAGCGCTTCCACAGGTTTTGTTTTGCTCACCGCAATCAAAGTAACCTCTTTTGTATCACGACCACTATTCGCGCAAGCCGCATCAATACGCTCCTGCACATGCTTCATATTTGCTGAAATCATCTGCCAAGCCTCCATTAATCATTAATAAACTGGTCATCATGAACCGTATCTGCATTCAATGCAATATAATCATACACATTCAGACCATATCTGGTGTTGGCCTTCACAATAGCATATTCTTCGTTTTGGGCCAATATATTAATCTGACGAAAATCTGCATAACCATTGTTCACATTATAAACTCCGGTAAGAGTTGCTCTCTTACTGACGGTAAATGTATCCTGACCGTCCTTTTTAAGCAAAACATTCTCCGCATCCAATATAGATGCATCCACATAATACTCAGCAGACTCTTCATCATAACTATACAGGGAAATCTCATAATATTTACTGGAGACTTCACCGTTTTCCATCACATACTGTCTAAGCACCTGTCCTTTGCCACTGTCTCCCTCCGGAGTAACAAACTCCTCGGGAATCAGATAAAACTCCTTATCTACAATGGCTGAATTAGGAATCTTTAAACCGGTGTCATCACTCAGCAAGAGTTCAATTTCCAAAAAACGATCACCCACAAAGGTCACCATAGAGTTGGTAAAAGTCAACTCCAAATAATGCTTGCCGTCGCCATTATGCAACAACTTCGTTGCCCCCCAGGATTCATATTGATTCTTAAGGAAACGTACCTTTATATATCCTTCCGCTTCAAGCTCAGCTCCCCTTTCAGCATCCTCAACAGGAATCACAATGGACCAGTTCTCATCTGTAGACAGTTTATAAGCTGCACCATTGTTTTCCAAAAGAGTACCGCTGAGCAGTTGAACCTTCTTACCTTCATAGGCTTCCTTGTCAAATATCTCTTCGGTCACCTGATCTGCAGTCAAATTCTCATAACCGTCCACCCAATAACTGATAACACCTGTCCGGGGAGCATGTGCACGACTCACTACACCTGAACTACCGCTCATTTGCTCCACACTCTCCAGCATATTAACATTTGCAAGCTTATGTACGGTATTTTTCAGAGAATTTTTTGTTTCATAAACATTTGCAAACTCTTTCTTCTCAAATCCGTGTGAGAAATTAATAAGCTCATTTCGAAATTCTAATAACTCCTTTTCACTGAGGGTATTTTCATCCATACCCACATTTGCGAGCGCCTCATTTAAACGACCTGTCTGGTCCACAACATAGACAAGATCATTTGCTGCAACCCTTTCACCCTCGTTGGCATAATAACTCACATAACCTGCGGACTTGTTGTTTACCACAACCTCATCCCTAAGCACCACACCTCTGTATATCTTATTAGTGGCAAGGGAACCTTTCTTTACCTCATAACGGACAATATGTCCCGTCTGGAAATAAAGAACTACACAAGCCAACACATAAACAAGAATAACAGCAAAAATAATCATACCAATATTGATATTAAGCGGCTTTCTGTATTTTTTAATTTTCTTTTGACCACTTGTCCGTCTGGCTCCTGTTCTCGATGCCAAAATGCATTCCTCCAAAAAATCTCAATCCGCTGAAAAGCCCCGGATGTTCCGAGGCTTTTGTATACAGCTTAATCTGAACTTAAATAATCTCTTTACAGAGAAACAGTAATCATACTCTTGAGTGTTTCAGGCACAGCAGATTCATCCATAGATACACTCAGGATAAAATCAACCTTAAACTTTTCACTGACCTTAGAAAGCTTCTCAACTACCACAGAAATATCCTGCCCCTCAAGATTGGAAATCTTAAGGAAACTATCAAAATACATCTGCTGCAAATCATGGTCCTGTGAAATAATGCCGCATACAAAACCTACAAATTCATCAGCACTCTCAATCATGTACTCAGATACATCAATCAGACGAACCTTGTTATTCAACTCATACATGTGCTTTGTGCTCTTGTCAAGATATGCAATATTACCTGCAATATCCTTTACTTCGGTATTTACCTTATCCAATAACTGCTTTGTTTTACCTTTGCCTTTTTCGCCTACAATTAACTGAACCATTGGTTTACCCTCCTGTTGTATATTAATTTTAAGACCTTTTTCTATATATTTCTATTATAGAATATTCCATGGCAAAAAACAACTACTATTTGTTTATTTCATCCAACAAATCGGTCATTTGCTGATATAGATAATCATTATTCTCAGCCCGTAGAATTACGGAGATGTATGGATTTCCCGCTGTATCGCGAGACAAAAGTATCAGACAATGCCCTGCCGCATTGGTTGTACCGGTCTTACCTCCGATAACGTTCACATTGGTAGGGGCTTGAAAATCACCCTTCAAGAAGCGATTCGTAGTCTTATAATCAACCTCTTTCTCTCTTCCGTTGGCATCATAATATGTTGTCTGATAATTTGTCATCTGGATAATTTCCGTAAAAGTCTCGTATTTGATTGCCTCATTAAAAATCAGATACATATCATACGGTGTCGTATAATGATTCTCATCCGTAAGGCCATGGGGATTCATAAAATTAGTATTGGTAGCCCCCAGCCTCTTGGCTTCCTTATTCATCATCTCCACAAAACCATCCACACTGCCGCCCACATTTTCTGCAATCAGATTGGCCACATCATTGGCCGAATACAACAGCAAAATATGTAAAGCTTGCGCCATGGTCATGGAATCTCCTGCCTTCAGCCCGCAAAGCTGTGCTCCGGACTCCGTAATCCTTACAGCATCCGTCGCCACAAGCACCTGATCCGGCGAAGAATTTTGTATTGCTACAATCGCCGTCATAACCTTGGTAAGACTTGCCGGATACATTTGAGTGTGAGCATTTTTGGAATAACGAACTTCTTTCTCACTAACATCAAACAAAACCGCAGCCTCCGCATGAGCCATATCTACTGCCTCATCATCCATCATATCAGCGGAAACCACACATAAATCCGATGCAAATGGCTTGGTCATTCCATTGCTTTGTGCCATCGTCACATTAAAGCTGCTGACCTGCGCTGCCAAACTGTAATCCATTCCGTATTTCATATCACCGCAACCGCCGAGAGCAGACACCATAAGTGCCAGACCCATTGCAAGTGCTGTAATCTTTCTGTTTCTAACTCTAAATTCTTTAATTCTACTTATATGCTTCACGCCACTCCATATCTCCTCTGTCAAGTGCCTTAATCAAAAGTTCTGCACTGGCAAGATTGGTCGCCAACGGAATATTATACATATCACAAAGGCGAACCACATTATTTACATCCGGCTCATGCATCTTGGGGCTGAGCGGCTCTCGCAAAAAGATAACCAAATCAATCTGATTGTGCTCAATCTGGGCACACATCTGCTGATCACCACCCAAATGTCCTGCAAGATATTTATGAACATTCAGATTGGTAACCTCCTCCACCAGTCTGCCGGTTGTTCCGGTTGCATAAAGTTCGTTTTTGCTCAAAATTCCTCTGTAGGCAATACAAAAATTCTGCATTAATTTCTTTTTTGCATCATGTGCAATCAGCGCAATATTCATACCCATACCCTCTCATTGTCGGCCTAACTTTGGCCCGTATTTCGTCCGGCCTGAAGCCGTACGTTCATAACAAATCCAATTCCGATAAAACAACTCATAAGCGATGTAAGTCCATAACTCACAAAAGGAAGCGGCAATCCCGTATTGGGCAAAATAAAGGTTGTAACGCCAATATTAAAGAAACTCTGAAACGCAATCAAGCCACCCATACCTGCTGCAATAATCCTGCCGGCCATATCTTTGGCCCTACGGGCTACAGCCACGCATTCCAGCGCTACTCCCATCATCAACACAATCACAACGACACAGCCCTTAAAACCAAATTCTTCGCCAATTACAGCAAATATAAAGTCTGTCTGGGCTTCCGAGATAAAATCTCCGTTTTTAACAGATGTAATTTCGTTGTTCTTATACCCCTTGCCATCCAGCTGTCCGGAGCCAATAGCCATCACAGAATTAAGCTGCTGATATGCTTCGGCTGTTGCATATTCCTCCGGATTAATAAAGGCCAGAATACGATTACGTTGATGATCTTTTAAAATAGTCTGGTCCGGTTGCACAGCAAGTGCTACAATGACGACCAGTGCCGGTATCACTACTGCTAATGCTCCCAATATATATTTCCAGCTGATTCCTCCTGCGAAGAGAATTACACAGAAAATTGCAAGCACTACGATACTGGTAGACAAGTCAGGCTGTTCAAATATCAACACCCATGGCACAGCAACCAAGCCAACACAGATTGCCAGAATTTTGACTGTATTAATTTTCTCCTTATATTTCATAATAAACTGTGCAAAGAATAAAATCAACAAAATTTTCGCAGTTTCTGACGGTTGAAATGTAATTGGTCCAAGTTCAAGCCAGCGCTGAGCGCCTTTATGGTCCTCTCCCAAAAACATAACCAATAATAAAAGCCCCAGATTTCCGGCATACATAAACCAATAAAGCTTAAGCAGACTGTTATAATTGATAAATGACAACACAACCATCACTACAACACCTGCCAACACACCGTAAAACTGTTTAGGCTGCAGAGATTCCTCTGCACTGCCAATGGCAATAACACCAATGGCAGCCAGAGCAATCGTCATAAACATTAACTTAAAATCAAAATCTCTCAGTTTATATTTTCTGAACATACTGTCCTCATTTTGCATGTAAATCCAATATCGGTATATTCGCGTAGAGTACAGGGTGCTTGGTTCTGGCACCCTTACTTCCCTTAGCCTGTACCTGGATATCCATATTTCCTGTATCTATCTTCATGTATTTGGATATTACCTTGGCAATATCCGCTTTAATCAGCTCCATAATCTCCGGCGAACAATTCACTCTGTCTGAAATTAACAGAATTTTTAATCTGTCCTTTGCAACCTGGCAGGAGCTTTTTTTACGAAAAAAATGTCGCATTCAAACTCCCTCCTTATGCTTTATGAAATATTCCGGAAACCTTAGTCCAAAAAGAAATTCCCCTCTCAAAATTCATGTAGGGCACTTCCTTCCCCAACACTCTCTGAACAATATTACCATATGCCATACCTGCCGGAGAATCACTCCCCACAAGAGGTTCCCCCTGATTGGTGGAAATTACAACACTCTCATCATCCGGCACAATACCGATAAGCGGCACAGCCAGTATATCCACCACATCCGAAGCAGACATCATGTCTCCTCTCTTAACCATATCCATACGCAGACGATTGATAATCAAATCCATCTTTTTAAATCCGTTAGCCTCCAAAAGACCAACTATTCTATCCGCGTCTCTTATAGCCGAAACCTCCGGTGTAGTTACTACAAGCGCTCTGTCCGCGCCTGCAATTGCATTCTGAAATCCCTGCTCAATCCCGGCAGGACAATCCAAAATAATGTAGTCAAACTGCTCTCTGAGATGTTCAATCACCTTTATCATTTGCCCCGGTGTCACTGCACTTTTGTCACGTGTCTGAGCCGAAGGCATCAGATAGAGTCCCTGATGTCTTTTATCACGGATAAGTGCCTGTTTTACGCGACAATTCCCCTCAATCACATCTACAAGATTATACACAATGCGGTTCTCAAGTCCCATAACCACATCAAGGTTTCGAAGTCCGATATCCGTATCAATCAGACACACCTTTTTTCCTTGTTTTGCCAGACCTGTTCCGACATTTGCCGAAGTGGTGGTCTTACCCACTCCACCTTTTCCTGAAGTGACGACAATTACCTCGCAGCTGTGCTGCTTTGACTCGTTTTCCATACTTTAACCTCCATCTTCTTCATTCTAGTTGATATGGAATTTACTCTGTCGTCCCCTGTTCTCCTTTTTTTAAAAGGAACCCAGTAATTCTTTGGTAAGTCCGTCGAAGACAATTCTTTCGTTTTTTACATATGCAATTTTCGGTTGTACCTTGGCTTTGAGTCCCCATTTTGAGGTTTTACCATTGGTTTTATATTTGAAATCGCCGATTTTAAGTCTTTCCGGCTCCATTTCAAGCGCTACAATATAGGCACCTCCCTGCCCATTTCCGCCGGCATAAGCCTCACCATAGAGACCTCCCAGCACAATTATATTTTTAGAAGAGATAATTGCACACCCGGGGTGAACATCTCCCAGAATTACAATACTCCCCTCCGTCTCAATAACTTCACCATTTTTAAGTGAGCCCTTGTAAAACTGCCCCTCACTTCCATCCACAAGGCGCTGGTCCACTTGACCGAGTGCCTTGACATACGGTTTATCTGCCTCTTCATTCTTGCTGACAATACAAGATATCTGAACGTTACTGTTACTTCGAATCGCATCCAGAATCCGCAATTCTTCCACTTCACTTAAGGTGCGGCCTTCTATGGACAAAGCCATGCTTGCTTTGCCAAAAAAGGCCTTAGCCTCCGCAAATTTAAAAGCAACCTCATCCAAAACCACATCAAAAGCCACATCCTCTTTTAAAATAATATTAATTCCATGAGGAAAGCTTTTTATTAAAACAGAATCCTTCATAATTCTCCTTTTTCATTCTTTATAATTCATTTGAAACACCTGCATCCGGTGTATCCGCAGTACCGGTAATCAGTTCTTCTTCCTCTGCCAAACCATAGTAATACTTGATAACATCTCTGGTGGTCTGAGCCGCGTGGTCAGAAGAATAACCAAAGGGAATTCTGGTTGCCACAGCAATCTCCGGATTCTCATAAGGCGCATAACAGATAAACAAAGCATGATTGGGACGAGACTTTGTCTGCTCCGCCGTACCGGTTTTACCTGCAACATTTACAGCCAAATCACTGAAATAGGTTTTATTTTCTACTACCTGACGCATACCGCTGTGAATGGCATTCCAATAACTGTCCGGCATTTCTACCGTATTGCGTATCTGAGGTTCAAAATTGGTAATTACATTGCCTTGAGAATCCGCCACTTTATCCAACAAAGTCAGATTATAGCAAGTTCCCTTATTGGCGATGGTCGCTGTATATCTGGCAAGGCCAACGGTAGTAAAACTGTTGGTACCCTGACCGATAGCGGAACGAACAGGGTCTGTATCGGAAACTTCCGGATTATACTCACTAATTTCCACTCCGGATTTTTCGGTCAGGCCAAACAAGTCCGCATATTTATACAAAGTATTAAGGCCCGCATCATCATCATAAGAACCATCTCGGGTAGCTAACCGATATCCCACACTATAGAAATAATAGTTACAGGAATCCCGGATTGCCGTTGTGACATTCTCATTGCCATGTCCGGACACTTTCCAACATCTGGGTGAAGGCGTAATCTCCGTAAAAGTACCGATACAATTGGTATTTTCACGTAAAGTGATAACCTCTTCCAACAAACCGGCAGCAGCAGATACAATCTTAAATGTAGAACCGGGAGCCGCCTTATACTGCGTTGCATAATTAAGCTGGGGCTGGGATTTATCTGCATTAAGCTTAGCATAGTACTCTGCATCAATAGAGTTCGCCATCTTATTATTGTCATAGCCCGGGTACGATACCATCGCCAGAACCTCACCTGTGTTCACATCCGTAATTACTACAGACGCATTACAAGGATCAAGGGCCAGCTGTGCCGGTGTTATATCCAGGTTATCTATCCTGTTTTTCATAAAGGTATATGCAGAAATACGATTCTTGTAAAGGGCCTCTTCGTCCTCAGCAGGCACATCCACCTGACCCTGTTCACACAAAATCATACAAATCTGTTTTCCGCTTACCTTGTTATTCAAAAGCATATATTTATAAAAGCGCTTTTGAAATTCCGTGTTATGATCAATCATCTCGATAATATAATCCTGAAGTTTACTGTATATCGCAGAAGAATCAGAATATTTATCATCCAGTTCCAACTTACTTACATCTATCCAGTTTTGAGCAATACAATACTGAAGATACTCACCGAGACTGATAACCTCTTCCTGCGTCCATGCAATGTAGGTTGCATCCTGCTTGTCCACCGCCTCTGTCATTATTACTCCATTGCTCTGAAGTTTGCTGACAATATTACTCTGGTAAACCTGATACTCTTTAGAAAGCTTTTTATAGGGAGTCCTGCCTTCTGAAAGCTCATATCGCAACTTCTCATAAACACCGTCTCTATAAGCGAGATACGTCTCGTATACCGTTTTTTCCGTCTCTCCTGCATCTTCTGCCGTAAAATGCTTTATGTCTATTACACTGTTGTTAACAAGTGCAAAATACACATCATAAATAGGGATTCTGATATCCGCTCCCGTCTCATTATTTTCTTTTGTATTGACAATCTTACTGGACAAAAGACCCGCAAGCTTCTGTTCCACAATATTATAGGTCGCAACCTGCAAATCCCTGTCCAAAGTACAATAAACATCCTGACCGGACTGAGGCTCTGTACGCTCCAGAATCTGCATCACCTTACCGGTTACATTCGTAACCACCTTCTCATAACCCTTAGTTCCCTGCAAAGTGGTTTCCATGGTGGCTTCCAGACCACTCTTACCTACCACATCATTGATGGTATAGGTATCCTCACTACCGCCCGACGCCACAACCTGTTCATTCAGACTTACAAGTTCGTCAGAAGAAATCTTGCCTGTATATCCGAGTACATGCGCAAAATACTTACTGTCATTATAACGTCTGACGGTATCTTCTTCGATAGTTACACCGGGAAGCTCCTCTGTATTTTCCATAATCACCGCCACAGTTTTTTCACTGACATTGGTGGCTACAGTAGTTCCTATATATTTACGATAAGAGGTTTGTTGCATAGCAAAACGAATGGTTACCATCTGCAACCACTCTTCTTTTGTATAACCCTTGCCGGGAATAAATTCGGAATCCGAATCCCCTTCCACCTCGTAATTGCCGATTCCAAAGGTAAATCCCTTACCCTTATTACGGCTCAAATGTTGCATCACCTCAAGCGGTGTAGAAGCAGCCTCCTGCGCCGTAAGCACATCATCACCTATCAATGTGTGGTCGTAAACATCCGCCAAAAAACGGGTATGACTTGCCCCTTCCGCCGCAAAGGCAAATTCGCCGTCCTCATCCACCACAATTTTAAAATCCGTAATAACCTTATCTCCATTTTTCTCAATCAATTTAATCAGATTGTAGATGGTAGTATTCATATTACGATTTTTATTGGTATTTTCATAGACATCCTCTATTTTGACAGAATATGCCAACTCATTGTAAGCCAGCACATTGCCGTTTCTGTCGTAAATATTTCCTCTGGCACTGGATATATCACGGGTTTTCTCCGTAGATAACACAAAGTCACTCAAATATTCTTCGCCTTTTACAATCTGTAGTTCAAAGCAGCGGTAAATCAATACACCACCTAAAAATGCAAAAAGCAATGTCAAAAGAGTCAGTCTGCTGGTTATGAAATTTATAAAATTTTCACGTAGTTCTTCAAACAAATTTCTGAGCGCTCCTTTTTTCCCTGACTTCAAGCAATTGATTAATCTTAAGAATCACAGGATATACAAAAACAGTCACAACAATGGTATAAAGTGCCTCCGGCAATATAATCGAGGCAAAGTAGTAAGGAAAATTAAAACGTCCCCTCAACAGGAATAACAGAATATAACACAATACACCATAGGACAAATCACTTACAACAATCAATGCTATCGGAAGCTTAATATCTTCCGGATAAAATATACGGGAAAACTTCCCGTTGATAAAACCGATATAGGTTAATATCAAAGCATAGAAGCCAAGAACATCTCCAAAGTAAATATCGCATAAAAGTCCGCTGAAAAAGCCGATTGCCATTCCATCTTCCTCACCTCGCATAAAACCGAATGCAGATGTGAGAATAATAGTGAATTTCGGCACAACATTTGCCAGTTCAAAGTGACAAAACACTGCTGATTCCAACAGAAAGCTTATAAAAATCATTAAAGCCATTACGATTTTACGAAGCATTCAGGCCTCTCCTTTACTCTTCTTCCTCTTCCGCTACAACCTGTTTTAAATCAGTTATAATCAATACTTCACTCAGATGCTCAAAATCTACCGCCGGCGTAATATAACCGGATTTGGTAAGATTGTTGTTATCAATGTTAATGGTATGTATATAACCAATCAGAATGTTTGGAAGATATTTATCACTGATGTCAGAGGTAACAATCTTGTCACCCTCCACCACCACATTTTTACTGTCAACCAGCTTACTGAAGGATATCACTCCATCCGTCATAGCATGCAGGTCTCCGGATACAATCAGATTATCTCCCGTTGCCAGCGTCATTGCACTGACATTACTGTTATCCGAAATAATAGAGGTTACGCGGGACCAATTCGGCCCTGTAGCTGTCACTCTTCCTACAAGCCCTCCACCGGCAATCACATTCATATCCTCTACAATTCCGTCTTCACTTCCCTTATCAATAATAAAAGACGAATACCAGTTTCCGGAATCTCTGCTGATAATACGCGCCCCGGTCTTCTCAAACTCACTGTACTGTTCATCCAGTTCCAAAAGCTCTCGAAGCTCATTCAACTCATACTTATCCTGCTGAAGAAGTGTATTTTCCTCTGTAAGAGTCGCTACTTCCTCTTTAAGACGTGCATTCTCATCCAAAAGTGCTCTGATTTGTACCAGTTCCTCGGAACGTCCGGACAACCATTCTCCGGCCTTGCTGATACCTTGTTGAAAAGGCACAACTACGTAACCGACTGCAGAGTTCAATGGTTTGTTAAACACATTGGTACCAAAAGTCAGAAGCATCAAAAAAATACATAATATAGTTAATATAAAAAGGAGATACTTACTTGGCAAAGTAAATCTCTCCCCTTTTCTTTTTACAATCGGGCTCATTTACTCATCCCTTCAATCGCATAAGCAACGGATTTATAGTTATCGTCCTTGATGATTTTGGACAAACCTGCCGCAACACTTGTAAGCGGATTATCTGTTACGTTTACCTTAAGCCCCGTTCCGGCAGCCAGACGCTCAGCCAGATGATTTACTTGGGAAGCGCCACCGGTCAGATAAATTCCATGACGATAAATATCTGCTGCAAGCTCAGGAGGCGTACGCTCCAAAATCACTTTTACATTATCGATGATGGTATGGAAATGATCCTCCAATGCTTCATCTACAAGCTTAGTAGGAATCTCTCTTTCCACCGGAAGTCCCGTAACAATGTCACGCCCATAAACAACAGCGCCCTTGCCTTGAGCCTCCAATTCCTTCAACGCCATCTTTACGGTCTCAGCAGTCTTACCGCCAATAATAAGTGAAAATTCACTTCTTACCGCTGCACGGATAGCCTCATCAAATTTCTGTCCGCCAACCTTAATCAGACGGCTAAGCACGATACCGCCCAGAGACAAAATAGAAATCTCAGTAGTCTCATATCCCACATTTACTACCAAAACACCCTGAGAATTCTTGACATCGATATCCATACCCAGACCGTCAGCAACAGCTTTCTCAACCACCATAATGTGTTTCGCTTTTACGTTGGCGTCTTTTATCAAATCATAAAATGCACGTTTTTCCACTTCGGTAACATCCGTAGGCACTGCAATAAAAAAGTCACAGGGCTTCGTATTTCCTTTTTGGATATCACCTACAAAATAACGGATTAAGGTTTCCATATTTTTGATGTCTGCTATTACTCCGTTTGACAAAGGATAGGAAATATGAATATTCCCGGGTGCTTTTTCATACATTTCAAATGCAGAATCACCGTACGCAAACAGAGTATTTTTATTTTCAATAGCAATCATGTTCTTCTCTACAACAATATTGTCGTCGTTTCGACTGTAAATTTTGATATTATTGGTACCCAAATCGATACCAAACACATTATTAGCCATCATATGGACAGGCCCCTTTCCGTATAAATATTTTAAGTCAGATATCCCAGTTCCTTCATACTGGCATAACTGTTGTCGCCGATAATAATATGATCCAAAAGCAGAATATCCATCATCTCCCCCAGCTCGTGAAGATTGCTTGTAATCTCTTTGTCATATCTGCTGGGTGTAGGATCACCACTGGGATGATTGTGTACCAGAATAATATTTACCGCCTTGGCATGTAATGCCTCCAGAAAAATCTGTCTGGGCGAAATCAAAGACATTCTTACACTTCCGTCGGACAACTTTTTTTCTCCAATCATACGCCCCTTTGCATCAAGGCACACTACAATCACACATTCTGTATCCCTGTGGCGTAAAGTCTCCATAAAGTATTGTGCCACCAAATCAGGCGAATTAAACACCAAACCTTCCTTGGCACTGGATCTGCTGATTCGCATGGACAACTCCGTCAGACATTTTAACTTGACCGCCTTCACAAAACCGATGCCCTTAATCTCCATCAGTTCTTTAAGTGTCACATCATAAAGTCCCAACAGCCCTTCTCTAGGCGGCTTAGACAGCCTAAGAACCTCTCCGGCAAGTTCAACGGCACTTTTATCCTTGGTACCGGTGCGCAAAATAATAGCCAGAAGTTCTGCTTCTGTCAACGCCTCCGCACCAAACTGCTCGAATTTCTCATATGGCATATCTGTTGTCTGTTGTTTTTTGTTGGTCTGCATATTCCTCCTTCGCCTTCTCCAAAGCGCAGGAATGCCCCAAACAAACTATCGGATAAACCGATATATCACAAAGGAAGTTATCACACCGATAATTCCGGCAATTGTGATATTAAATTTCAAACCAAATGTCAGAACCAAAAATCCCATATCAAGTTCCACGGGATTGCTAAGTCCAAACACCTGACCATAGCTTAAGAACGTGCCCGGGAAAATCCGCGCAATCACAGTGCCCAGAACAAACCCGATCAGTACCAACCCAATCAAAAGCCAGTTAACTCTTTTCATGAGTATTCCTCCTATGAATCATGCGCAGCATTTCTTCCGCGCTGTCAATTATTGTAACACATTTCACATGCCCTGTACACAAAATTTGCCAATTTTATTTCTTCTTAATCTTTTGAAATTCCCTGTAAACTTCTAGAGTTCGACAATTCCTTTATCAACAATTGACTGTAAAGATTTCAAAATACCAAATTTTGCATGCTGCCATGTCAGACCACCCTGAAAATACACTGCATAGGGAGGCTTGATAGGGCCGTCTGCAGAAAGTTCAATAGAAGAACCGGATACAAAAGCACCTGCCGCCATGATAACCTTAGCATCATATCCGGGCATTTCCCAAGGCTCCGGAGTCACATGGGAATCCACCGGCGCGGCCGCCTGTATTCCCTGACAGAATG
This sequence comes from Lachnospiraceae bacterium, assembly GCA_015056885.1. Taxonomy (GTDB): domain Bacteria; phylum Bacillota; class Clostridia; order Lachnospirales; family Lachnospiraceae; genus Acetatifactor. The sequence continues at coordinate 19,297 of SVFL01000022.1, read as the reverse complement.
CCACCACACCCTCAGGAGTACCAAAGGTCACTGCCTGAATAATATCATGTCTGGATTCACTGCCGTTAGGCACTACACCAAAGCCAAGTTTCTCATAAATATTTGCCGCAAAAATTGCACCCTTCAAAGCACCCGCCGTCACGGTAGGCGCAAGAAAAAGGCCCTGATAAAAATTCGTAAGGATTCCTAAAGATGCACCAACCTCCTTACCAAGTCCCGGACTGGTCAGACGATATGCAGCATTCTCCACACATTCCTTTTTGCCGGCAATATAACCACCAATAGGTGCAAGACCGCCACCGGGATTCTTAATCAGGGAACCAACCACCATATCCGCCCCCACATCGGAAGGCTCTATAGTCTCCACAAACTCACCATAGCAGTTATCCACCATGCAGATTACATCCGGCTTAATTCCCTTGATGAAGGCAATCAGCTCACCGATACCGGATACCGACAAAGTAGGTCTGGTCTGATATCCTTTGGAACGCTGAATGGTCACCAGACGTGTCTTTTCATTGATGGCTTTTTTGATGTTTTCATAATCAAAACTGCCATCAGGCAACAAATCCACCTGCTTGTAGGTAACGCCATATTCTGCCAAAGAGCCTTTGGAAGGACGAATGCCGATTACCTCCTCAAGAGTATCATAAGGCTTTCCTACAGGAGACAAAAGCTCATCTCCCGGGCGCAGATTGCTCATAAGAGCAAGTGCCAGTGCATGAGTGCCACAGGTAATCTGAGGACGCACCAAAGCATCTTCCGTATGAAATACATCCGCATAAACCGCTTCCAAAGTATCACGACCGATATCGTTATAACCATAACCGGTAGTTCCCATAAGACAGGCCTCGCTGACCTGATTTTTCTGCATTGCCTTTAACACTTTCATCTGATTGTATTCCGCCACCTCATCGATAGCAGCAAAGCGCTCCGAAAGCCCTTCCAAAATTTCTGCACCAAAGTTATAAACCGGAGCACTGATACCCATAGACCGATAAAGTTCCTCAATAGCCCCATTTGTCATTAAATCACTCATTTGTTAAATCTCCGTTCTATCATTTCCATCATATATTTCAAAATATCTTCATCTCCATCCGGAAATTCCGGACGATTCAGCCAGATAACATCCTTCTCCCTGCGAAACCAGGTAAGCTGTCTCTTGGCAAAATGTCGGGTATCTCTTTTAATCAGATACACCGCCTCCTCCAGACTGCACTCATCATCCAAAAAATCCAGAATCTCCTTGTATCCAAGTCCTTGCATGCCCGTCTGACCACGCCTACAGCCCATATCCTTCAGACGTTTCACCTCATCCACAAGGCCCTGTTCCAACATAATATCCACACGTTTCTCAATACGCTCATAAAGCTTATCCCTATCATCATTTAACACAAAATAACAGGCATTGTAAGCATTTTCTCTGGCCCGTTCCCTCTCATTATGGGCTGAAATCGGTTCTCCGGTAAGCTTATAATACTCAAGAGCTCGAATAACACGCTTTACATTCCCCGGCGGAATAGCCTCTGCGGAAAGCGCATCTACCTCACGAAGCATATCATGAAGTTTTTGTTGCCCTTCTGTTTCCGCAAGGTTTGCAAGTTCCCTGCGATATGCCGTGTCATCATCATTTTCCGTAAAGTCAATGTCTCTAAGAACCGCCTGAATATAAAAACCGGTACCACCCACTAAAATGGGTATACGTCCCTTGGCATAAATCTCTTCCATGGCCTTCACGCAATACTCCTTAAAGGCCACAACATTAAAATCTTCCCAAGGCTCCAAAACATCAATCAGATGGTGGGGCACCCCCTGCATCTCCTCCGGTGTAATCTTTGCCGAACCAATGTCCATATGCTTGTACACCTGCATGGAATCTGCCGAGATAATCTCTCCATTCACAGCTTTTGCAAGCTGAATGGACAGATTGGTCTTGCCCACAGCCGTAGGGCCCGTGAGAATAATCAATTTCGGACGATTATCTGTATTATTATTAAATTGGAAATTCATATTCATCATCCTGTCTGTTATACAATACGTTTAAATTTCTTTTCCAGTTCATACTGGGTCATGGTAATAATGGTAGGTCTGCCATGAGGACAATTATACGGATTTTCCAAGGTTAAAAGTTCATCAATCAACTCCTGCGCCTCTGCAAAACTCAATCGGTTATTGCCCTTCACTGCCGCCTTACAGGACATGGAAGCAATCTTTTCCTCCACAACCTTATAACTGCCTCGACTCACGCCACCATCCAGCTCATCCAAAACCTCCAAAAACATTTCCTTCTCACTGCAACCGTATAAATCCACCGGAACACTGCGAAGGGCATATTCCTTACCGCCAAAGGCTTCAATTTCAAAGCCAAGACTCTCAAAGGTCTCCATATGTTCTGAGAGCACAATCTCCTCCTGTGCAGAAAGACTTACAATCACAGGGGGCATCAGTCTCTGGGAAACCACATTTTTCTCACAAAACTGTTTCATCAGACGCTCGTACTTAACCTTTTCATGAGCCGCATGTTGGTCGATAATAAACAACTTTTCCTCAAACTGTACCATCCAGTAAGTATCAAACACCTGACCGATAATACGATATTTACTACGATTATCCACAGACAAAAGCTTTTCTTCAAAGAGATTTATCTGCTCTGCTTTGGCAAAAACCTCAACCTCCTCTGCCAAAGTTTCCGAAGATACCGCTTGCTGCACCTGCGGCATTTGAACCTCCTGTACTTCTTTTGCAACTGCTTTATCCGAATTATCTTCAAAAAAGAAGTCTTCTGACTCGGAAGCAACCTCTTGTTTTGACGATGTCACAGGCTCCTGATTGGGTGCCACAGCCTTAGGTTTCTCCCCCATGGGCCGAACATAAGTCGTTTTCTCAATCCCTTCGGCAGCAGTCTTTACACGACTCCAAACCGGACTCTGCGCAAACTCCTTATTAGGAGGTGCTATATTCATTTGGGAAACAGACGTTTTATAATTAGTCTCCTCTGCCACACGATGACTGACAGTTCTCTGTAATTCAAATGGCTCCGGCGCATGTTCCTTCCGCTTTTCCATCTGCTCTGCGCGCTCTGCTTTGCGAACCTCTTTCTCATCATCCAGCTTCACATCCGGAATCATTTCCCGGTTCTTCAAGGTATTGCGAACACCATCAGACAGCATCTTACAGAAAGTCATACCGTCGCTGAAACGCACATCCATCTTGGTAGGATGAACATTCACATCCACCTGCCTCGGGTCCATGGTAATATGCAACACACAAAGAGGAAATTTATGCTGCATCAGATATTCTCTATAACCCTCCTCCAGGGCTCTGGCAATCATATTACTTTTAATAAATCTGCCATTGATAAAATATATTTCAAAATTGCGGTTGGAACGCACCAATATAGGCTTGCCCAAATAACCTTCCACCTTATTGCCGTTTTGCTCCAGTTGAACAGGCACCAAGGAAGCCGCTACCTCACGACCATAAATACGATAAATAACTTCCTTCAAATCACCGTTTCCCGTGGTATGAAAACGAAGCTGGCTGCCCATCTGGAACTTAAAGGAAATATCCGGTCTGGACAGTGCTAAATGCTCCATCAAATCCGCAATATAGCCTCCCTCTGTAGCAGGAAGCTTCAAAAACTTTCTGCGTACCGGAGTATTGTAAAACAGATTTCGCACCAAAAAGGTTGTTCCATCCGGAGCTCCCACCTCGGAAAACTCCTTTTCCACAGCTCCCTCCAGCACCAGTCTGGTACCGGTAAGACTATCCTTTGTCTTGGTAATCAACTCCACCTTGGATACTGCGGCAATACTGGAAAGTGCCTCTCCTCGGAAACCAAGACTGGAAATGCGTATCAAATCATCCGCATTATCAATCTTACTGGTGGCATGACGCAAAAAAGCATTTCGCACCTGTTCCTTATCCATACCGTGACCATTATCCGTCACACGAATAAATTCAATACCACCATCCTTGATTTCCACAGTGATGGCCGTGGCTCCGGCATCCATGGCATTCTCCACAAGCTCCTTCACCACGCTGGATGGTCTCTCCACCACCTCACCGGCAGCTATTTTATCAATTGTCTCAGAATCCAAAACATGAATTATAGGCATAATCTTGTCCTTTATATTTATCAAGCTTTTATCACTCTGCTGTCCAACGGTTCTTTAACTTATTTTGCAGACGATACAATGTATTCAAGGCATCTAAAGGCGTCAAGGTAGTTACCTCTACTTCCATCAGCTCCTTCAGCACATCCTCATCGGTCACTGTGTCAAACAAAGACATCTGCGCCATATCCAGCTCATCATACTGAGCCACCTTCTTGGCGCTCTTTTTGTTATCACCCTTATTATCCACTGCAATACTCTGCACTTTTTCGGTAATGTCATTGTCCGAAAGCTGCTCCGCAATCTCCTTGGCTCTGTCGATAACCATATCCGGCACACCTGCAAGCTTGGCTACCTGAATACCATAGCTGCGGTCCGCGCCACCCTTTACAATCTTTCGAAGGAACACAATATCATCCCCGCATTCCTTAACGGCAATACAATAATTATTTACATTATTCATCTTGCCCTCAAGCTCTGTAAGCTCATGATAATGGGTTGCAAACAATGTTTTCGCTCCCAAAATCTTACGGTTACTGATATGCTCAATCACAGCCCACGCAATGGAAAGACCATCAAAAGTAGACGTTCCGCGACCGATTTCATCCAAAATAAGCAGACTGTTTGAGGTTGCATTGCGCAAAATATTCGCCACCTCATTCATTTCCACCATAAAAGTAGACTGGCCGCTGGCCAAATCATCCGATGCCCCAACACGGGTAAAGATACGGTCCACAATACCAATGTTAGCAGATTTTGCCGGCACAAAACACCCCACCTGAGCCAGAAGTACAATAAGCGCTGACTGACGCATGTAAGTAGATTTACCTGCCATATTCGGTCCGGTGATTACACTGATACAATGACTGCCATTATCCAAAAAAGTATCATTTGCAATAAACAAATCATTGTTTATCATCTGCTCCACCACCGGATGGCGGCCTTCCTTGATATCGATAATCCCCTTTTCATTCAACTTGGGACGCACATAATGATTGCGCTCCGCCACCACAGAAAGAGAAGCAAAAACATCCAGCTTGGCAATCGCCTTGGCTGTAGACTGAATGCGCTCAATCTCCATGGAAATAGAATCTCTAACCTTACAAAACAGATCATATTCCAAGGTCTGCAGCTTGTCCTCTGCATTCAGAATCGTGTCCTCAAGCTCTTTTAATCGGGGTGTTGTATAACGCTCCGCATTGGCAAGGGTTTGTTTTCTGATATAGTCCTCCGGCACCAGATTCTTATAAGAATTGGTTACCTCAAAATAGTACCCAAAGACCTTATTATATTTGATTTTAAGATTTTTAATTCCGGTGCGCTCTCTGTCCTGCTCTTCCAATTCTGCAAGCCACTGTTTCCCATCCCGCTTGGCGCTTCTGAGCATATCTATGGTCTCATCGAATCCATCCCGAATCATTCCGCCCTCACGAATGGTGATAGGAGGCTCCTCTTCGATAGACTGTAAAATGAGCTGATAAATATCCTCCAAACTGTCTATCTGCTGACAAATTCCGGAAAGTTCCTCCTTGGAAAATGCCTGCAAAACCGTCTTAATATGGGGCAACATCTCCAAAGAATTGCGAAATGCAATCAAATCTCTGGGATTCGCCGTCTTATAAGTTACCTTGGACAACAGACGTTCCAAATCATAAATCGGATTCAGATACTCTCTGATTTCATCTCTGGACACACTGTCCTTGTTTAATTCTTCAATGGCATCAAGACGCTTCTCCATCTCTGCCTTATCAATCAAAGGCTGTTCAATATAACTTCTGAGAGTTCGTCCGCCCATGGCAGTTTTCGTCTTATCCAACACCCACAAAAGAGAACCTCTCTTTTGCTTCTCACGCAAGGTCTCTGTCAATTCCAGATTTCTTCTGGTAGAGCTGTCCAGAAGCATATATTTGCTGGTCAAATAAGGTGAAATATGCGTAAAATGCTCCAGTCCGCTCTTTTGAGTCTCATACAGATACTGCAAAAGAGCTCCCGCTGCAAGAAGTCCGGAAGGAAAATCTTCAATTCCAAGCCCTATCAGGGTATTCACCTTAAAATGCTTCATAAGTGCTTTTTTGCAGCCCTCATCATCAAATACATGAGGCTCCAGGGCATTTACGGAAATATGGAGTCTGCCGCGCAAATCCGCCACATCTGCTCCACTCATCAAAAATGCATCATTGCACACAATCTCAGAGGGCTGATACTTCATCAACTCATCCATAAGCTTGCGCAAATCCTCTACTTCCGTCACAAAATAATCACCGGTAGTGACATCGGCAGCAGAAATACCAATACCATTCTGCATATATGCAATACACATGAGGAAATTATTTTTGGACTCCTCCAAAGACTGCATATTCAAATTGGTACCGGGGGTCACGATGCGTACAATATCACGCTTTACCAGGCCCTTTGCAAGCTTAGGGTCCTCCACCTGCTCACAAATAGCCACCTTATATCCTTTGCTGACCAGCTTGGTCAAATATCCCTCCACTGAGTGATACGGCACACCACACATGGGGGCGCGCTCCTCCTGTCCGCAGCTTCTTCCGGTCAGTGTCAGCTCCAGTTCCTTGGAAACCGTCAATGCATCCTCAAAAAACATCTCATAGAAATCGCCCAGACGATAAAACAAAATACAGTCCGGACACTGCTTTTTGGTCTCCATATATTGTTGCATCATGGGAGTTAATTCAGCCACGATTATGTACTCCTATTCTCTAATTTACTTTAACTCTTTTCTCAGAAGTTTACCGTTATAACTTCTGGGAATCAAATCAATCTGTTCAATATACACAGGAACCTTGTAAGGTTCCAACTTACTTGCCAGATAGGAACGAATCGCAATCGCATCAAACTCTGTTCCCTTGGAAAGCTGCACAAAAATTTTAGGCACAATGCCTCTGGTAGCATCCTCAAAAGGCACCACACCACAATCCTCTACTCCGGGCATGGTCTTGCAGACATTCTCTATCTCCTCAGGAGATACCTTATTGCCGCCCACATTGATGACATCGCCCTTTCGGCCCAACAAAATAATATCGCCATCCTCATCAAAGTACGCTACATCATTGGAATAGACAATGCCATCTATCAATACCTTGGCGGTCTCCTCCTCATCCTGCCAGTATCCGGGCATATTCATACCGCCACGACTTGCAAGAAGTCCTGTATTCTCCGCAGAAGACACAATTTCCCTGCGCTCATCATCCACAATAATAATCTCTGCATTATAGGCCGGTTTACCGATACAATGCTTTTTATCATCGCCACGGTTAAAATCATAAATGCAAATACATCCACTCTCCGTACTGCCATAGAAATTATACAGACGGGTCCTAGGCAGCAGCTGACAAATCTTGATTTTATCCGCCTCCATCATGGGCGCTGCACCAAACTGAATATAACGGATTTTATCCTGATACTCTGCCAGCTTTTCCTTGGAAAGCTTTAACACAACTGTCAGTGCACTGGGCACCAAATCCATGGAATTTACACCATAAGTGTCCAGATTATCAAAGAATTTCTTAATGTTCATCACACTGCCGAGCAAAATCACCGTACTGCCGTTAAACATATTGGCATAATAACGGCGCAATCCATGCGAGTGATTCATAGGGGAAGGAATCATCTCTACATTATCCTTCTCCATCTCTACACCATGCATAACATTCCCTGCAAGGGCAATGTTGTTGCTGTGAAGAATGGTGATACCTTTCTCCTTGCCCGTAGTTCCGGTACTGAACAAAATCTCACAAATCTCATCACCTACAGGGAACTGCTCCGGTATATAAGCCTCTGCCGGCTCACACAATCCTTTTAATTGATCAAAAGTATATTGGAGCGCAACCGGAAACGCATCCTCTCTGCATGCAATTACCGCCTTAGCCTCTGCACGATTGGCAAAGGACGCCATCTTCTCAATAGCGCAATTATGCTCCACCGGCACAAAAATCGCTCCTATCAACTGAAGAGCCAGTTCAATGGCCAGATAATCAATGGTCTGACAAGCTTCTACAACCACTCTATCTTCTTTTCTGATTCCCTGCGCCACAAAACAACCGGCATATTTTGCAATCAAATCCGCATACTCACCATAAGTAACGGTATCGTTATCATCTGCCAGACACAATTTCTGCGGCTGGATTTTTGCATGACAAAATACAGCTTCCACAATTGATTTATACATATCACAATCTCCTTTTATAACAGGCAAAAGCCTCTGCATTCACAGAGGCCGCAAAATCCTTTTATTGAAGCTCTTCAATCATCTCCCACATGGTTTCTACAGACTCAAAATACATGGGCTGGATATATTCCATGGTAACAGACACATCAAACAAGCTCTCAATATCTGCAATAATAGCAACAACAGCCATGGAATCCAACACACCGTTAGTCATCAGCTGCTTCTCGTTCTCAAAATCAATACCGGGGTAGTTACTCTTAAGCATTTCCATCAATTGTTCCATAATTCATAATCTCCTTTTATTTAAAATTTAAAATTGCTCATAAATAAAGCTGCTCAAATCATATCCGGGACCATAGATTCCGAAAATGATTACGGAAAAAATTCCCGCAAAAATGATTACCCATCGAAATACAATATTTTGTTTAGCGAGAGTCTCACGGATGCTAATCTTCTCTTGCATTATATCTACTACCAGAAGTACACATACCGCAACAATCGCCATAAAGATATTAGACGGCTCGATTCCATAGAATTTATCCTTCTCAAAAAGCACAGAAATATGGGAGGATTTTACCATCATATACAGCATGCGAAGTCCATGCATCAATCCGCCTGCACGGAAGAATACTCTGCCGATACAGCACAAAATATAGGTCCGGGTCATCTGCCAGAAATGCCAGCCAAAATTCTCCGTATCCAGCTTAAAGAGTTCCGTCAGTTTCTTAAACAGCGGCTCAAAGAGTACTCCACCCACTAAAAGTGCTGCATGGAACATTCCCCAAATCACAAATCTCCACGCCGCACCATGCCAGATACCGGTTATCATCCACACAATAATAATCGGAAAACAAGTAGCGAACAGCTCTGCCGCCTTCTTGTTGCCCTTATTGTTAAAGTGCTTCTTAACCTTCTTGGTAAGCTCTGAAGCAGAAACCGGATAATACACGTAATCCTTAAACCACTCCTGCAAAGAGATATGCCAGCGTCTCCAAAACTCCGGCATCGTCCTGGAAAAGTATGGATGATTAAAGTTCTTGCGCAGCTTGATGCCAAACATTTCAGACACACCGGTTACAATATCAATACAACCGGAAAAGTCCGCATAAATCTGAATGGAGTATACAGCCACCGCAATCATAATAATCATTCCGTCGTAGTCCTGATAATGTTCAAAGACATCATCCACAAAAAGTCCCAGACGGTCTGCAACCACCAGTTTCTTAAACAGACCCCAGATAGCCAGCTGGGCACCGAAGGTCAAATTCTGCCAACTGCAACCCACACCATCCTTAACCTGCTCCTTAAACTCATTAAAACGGTCAATCGGTCCCTGTACTACATGGGGAAAATAAGACAAATACACTGCATAAAGCAGGAAATTTTTCTCTGCTTTGTATCTCTTCCAGTAAATATCCAACACATAGCTCAGTGCCATAAAGGTATAAAAAGAGATTCCCAGCGGAAGAACAATCTGCATAAGCGTAATTTGCGGTACATTCAAACGAACCAGCACAGCATTCAGATTGTCCACGATAAATCCTGTATATTTACACACTACTAACAACGCAAGGGGCACCAGAATCGCTGCTACCACAAATCGCTTCGCCTTCTTCTTGGCCTCTGCACGAAGTTTTTTCTTCTCTGCAGAATCCGTACAGGTTGCAATCTGTGCATCTGCCTTGTCATAAATCTTGCCTATGCTCCTGCCTGCCAAATAGGTAACAAGCATCGTCGCTACAATAAAAGGTATATATTTCACTCCGGCAATGGCATAGAACGCCAGATTGGCCAAGGCAAGCACCCACAGCTGCCCTTTGCGGCCCACCAGATAATACATCAGCAGAACCACCGCCGAAAAAACCATAAATCCTAAAGATTGATAACCCATTCTAATCTTCCTATCATTAATTCTTCCTAAAGTCTACGAACTACAGCGTGATAATCTCTGCACCCATATAAGAGAAATCGCCATAGTACTTCTCACCGTTTTCCTCATAATAGGGCACTACCGTATAGAAATACCAGCCCCCCTTTGAAGTAATAGCCTCTTCATCTGCATAGGAGCACTCACTTACCTCTGTGATTTGCTGCCAGTTGCCCTCATCTCCGGTTTTGCGATAAATCCGATAACCGTCCGCACCTTCCACGGGACTCCAGGTTACATAAACCTGTTTCTCATCCATAGATGTAGTCAAATCCGCAGGAGCCTCCAAAGCATCTGCCAAATGAGCGCCATCCAGCTCTACATCCGGCACATAGGGCGCCAAAAGATTCCTGTACATTTCCCAGGCAAAATCCCAGCTGGCATACTCTTCAGTGCCTCTCTTATCCTCAAGATAATAATTCTCAATCAGATACTCAGAAAGATATCTGGTGAACTTTACCGCACCATGAATATTCGTATGCTTTTCGTTATAGTAGTCCTTCGTCAAGTCAATACCGATTTCCTCGGTCATACCATTCAGATTTAAAGTCGGATATCCGCGGGAAGTAATCAGTGCATTTACCGCATTGAACTTCTGCACCATCTCCACACTGTCCTCCTGTCGAGGTACCGTTACAAAGAGCACTTTTACCTTTTCCTCATCACAATAATCCAACAAATCCGTTACCATTTCTGTCAATTCTTCATCAAGAACAGCTTCTTCATCAGAAGTAATATAACTCTGGGAAATATCCCTACTCTCCGTCATAAAGGAATAATAAGAACTCGCACCCTTCAAACCATCCACCGTATAGTTAAAATCATCCGGTGTCAATTCATCCCAACGGTCATGATAACGAATAATCGGAAAATAAAGTTCCATACTCTCCGATACACTTAGTTCGCCCACCTCAGCAAGATGCGCCGTCAAGGCCAGCTTGTTCATCGAAAGAGGCATATAATCCAAAAGATGATGAATATTTTCAATTTTAAGACTGTTATCTTCGATTGTATTGATATTTACAATAAACAACGCATCCGGCTGAGTCTTCTTCGTCTCTTTGATCAGATGCTTAGCCGCTGCAAAGGGCTGTGCATTGGTGGAATACGGATACACCGCAATGCCGAACTCCTCCCATGCCGTAACCGGACTCCAAAAAGAATAACAGTTACTGGAACCGATATATACCGCATCCAGCGACTTCTCCTCTTCCTCGTAAAATCCCGCTACCCACTGATAATTTCGATAGTCCGCAGGATAAGTCATAACCTTGGACACTACTCCCAAAAGTACAGCAAATATTGCCACAAATGCAATCGCTTTTATAACATAAATCTTCTTCATAAATAATTACCTTTATTTAAACTTCAAAAAATGACAAATTCAACAGATATTTTATCATTATTCTACTATAAATGTCAACTCTGCGCACACCTACCCCTAAATATTGTGAATCACGCACAAAAGGGGAGCCGACGAAAAATGTCCGCTCCCCTACATCCTAATTTGTCACTACACTGGCCTTCTCCAAAGCCTGCGAAAATTTATCCCACATTGCACCATATCCTTCCGAAGAGGGTTTCACCGGTTTTTTGATGGTATTTATATCATCTACCACAATCTGTCCCTGCTTGTTCATCAGAAGTACTCTGGTCCCTAACGTTATCGCTTCCTGAATATTATGAGTGATGAAAATAACTGTCACCTGCTCCTGGGTAGAAATCTTGTAAAGCTCCTTTTGAAGATTATTTCTGGTCATGGCATCCAATGCCGCAAAAGGCTCATCCATCAGAATAATCTCCGGCTTTAACGCCAATGCCCTTGCAATAGCTACACGTTGCTTCATACCACCGGACAACTCGTGAGGATAAAACTTCTGATAACCGTCCAGACCGACCTTTTTCAGATACTTATCCGAAATCTTCTTAAGCTCAGCCTTATCCTTAATCCCCTTTAATTTCAAAGGATACTGAATATTTTTCTCAACGGTCTTCCAAGGAAAAAGCTGATTATAATCCTGAAACACCATAATACGCTCCGTGGAAGAATTCTTCACCAACTTGCCATTACACATAATAGAGCCCGTATAATCTTCAAAACCGGCAATACAGCGCAAAAGTGTGGACTTACCACAACCGGAAGGTCCCAGGATACAGATAAACTCATTCTCACATACTGTAAGATTCAGATTCTCCAAGACACCCGTAGAAACATTCTGTGAAGTATAAGATTTGGATAAATTTTCGATTTTCAAAAGTTCTTTCATCGCACCATACCCCACTTTCTCACCGTAAGCTTCTCAATGACTCTGAATACACAATATTCTACGATAACACCTACAATAATAATCAAAATAATCGCTGCATACACACTTGGATAATCAATCCACACCGTTCTCGCATTATTGATATACACACCAATACCTGCAGACTGAGCTGCACCAAAAATCATTTCTGCGCTAATCAGGCCTCTCCAGGCTCTCGCCCAACCCACCTTAATGCCGGAAAGCATACTGGCAAAGGAAGCCGGAATATAAACACCTGTCACAAGCCCAAGGGTACCAAGTCCCATATTTTTACCTGCTTCAATATACATACGGGGCGTTGTCTTGAAACCATCAATAATATTTCTGGACATGGGCCAAATAACCGAATGTACCACCAGAATCAAAATAGAAGTATCATTCGCTCCCACCGTAATCATCAAAATCGGCAAAAGCGCCACACCGGGCAACAGGTCAAAAATCGATACAATTAAATTATAAATTGCATTAAAGGTAGAACTGACAACGGACAGACCGGAAAAAACAATGGCAAAAACTGCCCCTATTCCCAATCCCTTCACAATGGCAATCAGAGAATGTCCCAGATAGGACAAAATCTGTCTCTGAGGATTGGTAAAACCGTCAATCATCTTCTCCATAATCGCATTCAAAGTCGGAAATCCCATAATATCCCGCTGCGTGGCATAAATCTGCCACGCAACCAGACATACAATCACAAAAACTACCTGTGCAATTTGTGTTTTGTACTTTTTCATCATTTCACCTCAACCCGTATGACACTTAAAATTAGTTGCCCTTTACGGTCTCATACTTAAAATCATCCATGGCAATCTCATTCTGAATAAATCCTGCACGATGCATGAACTGTGCCATAGTCTCTGCACCACGAAGCTCGGAGAAAAACTGACAATCTTCCTGATTCAGATAACTCATGACCGTCTCCTGGTCAAGACCCAGATAATCCATCTCAATCTGTGCAGTTTCTTCTGTGTTGGTATTAATAAACTCCATCGCATCTGCCATTGCCGCATTCACCGCATCAAACAATTCCTTATCCTCATAAACCTTTTCAGATGCCATAGCCACAAGGAAAGAATTGCCACTGGGCCAAACCTGACTGATCTCTGCAAGCTCGGTGTACTTGCCGCTCTCTCGCTCCTGATAAATAAAAGGAGAAGAAGTCAGATGCAACTTCACCGTACCGGACTCAAGGGCAGCCATACCCTCTGCATGAGACATACTCTGAATATTGTTATCCAATGCATGAGCATCCCCAAGCTCTGCCTCCGCAGCCATTGCCAGCAAAACATGCTGAATGGAACCGGTATTTACCAAGGCAATCTTGTCCTCACTTGTAATCTCTGCCAAAGTGGTAATATTGGCATCATTACTCATCAAACCATGGGACTGGGAACACAGATTGGAAATTACTTTATAAGGAATTCCCGCAGACACACCGGAAATAGCAGGGCCAAGGCCCATACAACCGATATCAATGGTACCGCCAATGATACCCTCATTAATGGCAGCACCCGCATCCAGCTTCACAAATTCGACTTCAATATCACCTTCATAATGCTCCTGAATCAGCCCCTTTACCTCCATAACATGAATGGGCGCATAACCGATTCCTCCCTGATAAGCAATGGTAAGCTTCTTAGCTGCTGTCTCACTCTCCTTGGCAGAACCGCCGCAGGCAGCAAGAGATGCTACCATACCCATACACAAAACCGTTGCAATCAACTTCTTAATTTTTCTCATAATTAACCTCCTATTTTTCCTTATGAACCTGAATCAGACAATCAATAAAATCCCTACAAGCTACAGGAAGGAACAATTCCTTGTCATAAGCCACATAAATGCTACGCCCTGATATGGTATCCGGCAAAGCATAGACACAAACACCACTCAAATCATAATTCCCTCGCAAGGACTCCTCCGAAGCAAAACAAATCCCCTTACCCCGGATAGAAAGATTTACGGCTGTAGACACCTGATTAACACTCACTTTACTGTTCGGAACAATACCATATTCTTCAAAGAACCGGTTCATCTGCTTGTAAAGCGGTTGCCCCTCCTCCATGAAGATAAACTCCTCACCATTCAAAACAGAAAAATCAAACAAAGTCCCCTCCTGACCCGGAGCAATCTGAAACGCCTTTAAGCTGTCATTGACAGGGTTGTCCGACGGGATACATAAATACACCCTCTCATGCTCAATTAACTCCTTGGCAAAGCTATCCGCAATCTCATCGCTGGTACAGATAAAACAGTTAATCTCTCCCTTGGAAGCCATCTCCATCAACTCTGCAAGAGGCGAACACTTAATCGTTATCTCATAATCCGGATGCTCCTCGCTAATCCTCGCAACTGCATCCACCACCATGGATTCCACATAAGCAACCGGACCTCCTACAGCCACCCTGCAATTGGACTTCTCCCGATAACTGTCCAGACGTTCTTTAAAATCATCCGACAATATCTGTAAGCGCTTGATATATTCGTAATAGATTTCCCCCTCCGGAGTCAGCTTAATGGGCACATTCTTACGATTAAAAATCTTAAACCCCAACTCGTTCTCCAGATTGGTAAGACCCGAACTCAGCGCCGGCTGTGAAATCCCAAGGGCAGCAGCGGCCTTGGTCAAATTACCGTATTCATTGATTTCCAATACATACTTGTGATAAACTCTCTTATTCATAGTCATTACCTTTTGGTTATGATTCATAAGTTATATCTTATAATATACTTGTGTCCTGCAAAATGTCAAGTTTTTTTTAATTATGGTAAAAAATAACAGCAACAAGATAGGCATCTCTCAAGTATTCACTTCGTAAGACGTGCATTCATATTTTGTCTCTTAAACTTTGAAGAAAGCAGAATGTATTGCAGACAAAATATGAATGCAGGGCGTGCGCCCTATAAGAGCAGATAAGAAAGAATTTCTTAGTGAGCAAGCTCCCACGAAATTTTTTCTTATCTGCTCTTGCACGTCTTACTCGAATAGCAAAATAGTGGCAATCTCAACTGTTAAGCATCTTTCCCGGAATTACGCATCTTTCAGCAACCAAGTGTGCAAGAGTGGTATAGCCTATCCACTTCTGGTCAGGCACAAAGTGTTCCATACAGGAACACCGCTGACTTTCATGGAGATGGATACCTCCTGCAGAACACAGGAGTCACGAAAGACTTACGAATCGCTTCCGTGGTGTGTGATGTTAACTCTGAACAGAAAAGGTTGCAAGTTGAATTTTTGGTTTTGGAGCAGATTTTTTATATGAACCACTAAAAATGAGCAGAATTGGCTTTATGCCATAGACCAAAAACAGAAGAAAAACGGTAATAATGCACAAATTTACTATCCGAGCATACAAAACAACGTTCTCTTGCCCTTGTGAGAGCCTGTGTTGCCCCTGTGTGCGATTTTAAGAGCGAAGTCGAGGTAGTTACCCATAATGGAAAATTTAAGGCTTGTTGGGGAAATGTGAACGAAGATGCTTTTAGAAAATAAAAGAAAAATGTTAGGGTCGAAAATAGTGCAGACCGGCTATATTTTGTCAATATGTATATTTAAGCCAAACGAGCATACTTAACTAAGCCTTGAAATCTTTTCCAAGGCAATCTGCTATTAAATTCTTAATTTCATTCCATATTTATTACTGGTTGATATACTTTATTATCTCTCATTACAGCATAAATTATAGATACCATTTTTCTGCATACATGACCCATAGCCGTCATATATGGTTTTCCCTCTGTTCTCTTCTTTTGAAAATAAATGCTTAGGGCAGGATCATGGTGTGCTGCGACAGTAGCTGCCAACCATATAGCACGTCTTAAATAGGGGGAACCTCTCTTTGACATCCTATTTCTGATTCCATTATATTCACCTGACTGTTTCATTGTTGGATCGACACCCGAAAAAGCGGCTAGTTTGCAGGATGAAGAAAAACGCGAGATATCTCCTATTTCACTGAGAATGGTTGTTGCCAGAACAGGTCCTATTCCGGTAATGCTTGTAAGTGTAGTACCCAATTCCTGTAATATTTCACTCATCCGCACTTCCAATATATCAATCTGTTCTGTAATAAATTGTATGTGTCTGATATAAGATTTTATCATTACGCTAAATACATCAGTTGAGATTGATATGCCGAAAGATTTTGATGCCTTTTCTTTTAATTCTTCCACCTTTTTCATTCCAAAACGTTTACGACTCGGCACTTCTATAATTTGACATAACCTAGTCGCATCTGTTTGCAAAATCTCTTCTGGTGTAGGACATTCTGCAAGTATTGCAATAGATGTCGCACCAAAAGTATTTGAAAAAATTGTTTCATATTCAGGAAATACCTGATCCAACAATGTTACTATTTTTCGCTTTAAGTCTGAACGCATATCAATTAAAAAGAAACGATTGCGTGATAGCTCTCGGAGGGTATACAGGATTGACGGCGGCATCCCAGACTCTGAAAAACGTCCAAAACGAATTACCTCTGCAATCAAAAAGGAATCCCGGGTATCATTTTTACTTTTACGAATATACATATTTCGATACGAGTCTGTCTGCATAGGATTTATCACGTGAACCTGATATCCTAAATCGGAAAGTTTGGAATAGACAGGCAGCCAGTAATGTCCTGTTGCCTCCATCCCACAAGACACTTCATCAATTGAATAAACACGCAATTTATCCAATAGTTTCTGCAGTCCTTCTGTATGATTTAGAAAGCGAAAAGGTTTTTCAAGCAAAATCCCTTTTTCGTTGATAATAGCAGCTTCGTGACTGCGTTTTGAAATGTCAATACCTACAATAACCATGCACTATACCTCCCTTATTATTGATGGACATACCTCGGGTATCCGAAGATCACAACCTGCTGCGAAATAAGAAGAAAGCATTGCTGCCCCCACATCCGGCTCATAAGTGACATTCTTTCGGAACAGAGGTTTCAGTCTGCACTAAGTGAACATTATCACAAGGTTAAAAGCAGAAAATCTCTGTCCATCTTAAAGATATTATATCATCGCCTTTTTAAGCGTTGATAACTAATTTTTCTATGGTTGATATTATAGCAGGTTAAAGGGCTTATGCCGCCAGAGGACGGCATAAGCCAGGAGACCCCCACCGGCAGAGCCGTTGGGAGAAATATGGTATGGCATAACGTTCTCTGCTGTTTAGGAATTTGTTATGCTTTGGGACGATTTTATCGGAATTGCCCTGTAACATAAAAATCGAGAATGTTCCATGGTGGCTATCGCCAATAGAACATCCCCGATTCTGTTTGTTTTTAGGAATTAAAGGAATATTTCATCCCCCTTATACCTCCTGTTGCGTGCCATTGTAACATGGATGTTTTGGGGCGTCAAGGAGAATGTTACAAAATTGTTACATTTGGTTTTAGATACCCTTATGCGAACCCAGTTCTAAGGTCTCTAAATTAGTCCATGGATATCACCACCTTCGGTGAGAGACATTCCGATTAATTTAAAGACAGTGGTTGACTTTTTAGTTGGTTGGGGGCCTTAAGTGGAAACATAATTAAATACAGGATTTACAAAATATTCAATATTTAATCCTTGGAGCTTAACAATTGCCTCTTTAATCTTTGGTGCCTTTGCTTTCAAAATACAATTATCCTCTTTTTCAAGCATCTGCCTTGCAATAATGAAGTTAACACCTGAAATTCGGGCTACAAGTTTGATTTTCTCTATACTAATTTCCGATACTTTTTTTATATATAGACTGTATTCTGTTTCGTCAGTATATATGTCATCAATATATGTTGTTACAATATCCCAACCACATGAAGGACATTTCCAACCTTGTATACACCCCTCTATACACCACTTCATTTTTTCTCTACATTTTTCACATATCAATTACCTATTTCCTCCTGGTGTAAACACCCTAAATTCTCCTATATTTCCATCTGACACCGTAATATTCCCTACACGTCTAATACCAGATACAAAATAACTACCATCTTGTCTTGCACATAAATAATTTGTTGGTGCCATCACATCTACATTAAGTGTATTTGCTAAATTCTGTGCAAATCCATTATCCAAAGAACCCGTATTACAAGACAACAACCTAATAGGCTGACCATTATACCCATCTGCATTTTGTATTAACCGTGCTGCAACTCTGTGATCTACTAGAATATGTTGTCCATTGTAAGTAATCTGTATACTATTTGAAGTACCATGTGCAACAACATCAAAATATCCATTGGGATCCACATCTGCTCTTCGACTAATACTATTCAAAAAAGCATCGTCAGCATCCATAAAAATAGCATCACCAACAGAGAAACTACCACTCTTATACCCGTCTAAATTAAGATACCCACCGTTATTCATTGGAGGTATTTCAATATCCATTTTTTTCACCAGCTTTGCAGAGTCGTCACCAAACCCTACCGCCGCAAGTGCCGTAGCCGCCACATAGTATTTATACGTAAGATATTCCTTAACCGTATGCCAGCCCATGGACTCTCCGTTTACAAAGTACTTCTGCCACATTGCTTGTTGAGATTTAAGAGCATTTGTACCATTCTGGAGAAACTCTACACCATTGAACAGGAAAGAACAGCCAACATCCAGTGCTCTGCCTACCTTCGCCATTTTACCAAATTTGGCACTGGTTGCTGCAAGCTTTCCAATATTTCCCACGCCAAATGTAACCAGACTTACTGCTGCAAGAGCTGTCATACCTTCATCATGGTCTACAAAGGCATATACTACCAGATCCCATATGTTTGCAAACAATCCAATG
>SVFL01000021.1 GCA_015056885.1 Lachnospiraceae bacterium | reverse complement strand
GCGTGGTATTACCATTCTGGCAAAAAACACCGCTGTAATGTACAAAGACACAAAAATCAATATCATTGACACCCCGGGACATGCAGATTTCGGCGGTGAAGTCGAGCGTGTACTGAAAATGGTAAATGGTGTAATCCTTGTGGTAGATGCCTTTGAAGGTGCCATGCCCCAGACCAAATTTGTATTGCGTAAAGCATTGGAGTTAAAACTCCCTGTTATTGTCTGCATCAACAAAATTGACCGCCCTGAGGCAAGACCCGACGAAGTTGTGGACGAGGTTCTTGAACTGTTCCTGGAGTTAGATGCTGATGATTCCCAGTTAGACTGCCCCTTCATTTTTGCTTCCGCCAAAGCCGGAATTGCATCTCTCGATGCAGCAGAAACAGGCGTCAGCATGGAGCCGCTTTTTGAGACTATTTTAGACTACATTCCTGCACCTGAAGGCGACCCCGAAATCGGCACTCAGGTACTTATCAGCACTATTGACTACAACGAATATGTAGGCCGTATCGGTGTGGGTAAGGTTGACAATGGTACCATCAAGGTCAATCAGGAAGTAATAATCTGCAACCATCACGACCCCGACAAGCAGACCAAGGTAAAAGTAAGCAAGCTCTACGAGTTTGACGGTCTGAACAAGGTCGAAGTCAAAGAAGCCGGCATCGGAGCAATTGTGGCCATTTCCGGAATTGCTGATATCAAAATCGGCGATACCCTCTGTGCTACCGACAATGTGACTCCCATTCCCTTCCAGCAGATTAGCGAACCTACCATCGCCATGCAGTTTATGGTAAACGACTCCCCTCTCGCAGGCCAGGAAGGTAAATTTGTCACCAGCCGTCACTTGAGAGACCGTCTCTTCCGGGAGTTAAACACTGACGTTTCCCTGCGTGTTGAAGAAACAGAAGCCGCTGACAGCTTTAAGGTTTCCGGCCGTGGCGAGCTGCATCTGTCCGTATTAATTGAAAATATGCGCCGTGAAGGCTTTGAATTTGCCGTAAGCAAAGCCGAAGTTTTATATAAAACAGATGAAAACGGGCACAAATTAGAGCCCATGGAGCTTGCTTACATTGATGTTCCTAATGAATTTGCAGGAGCTGTTATTGAGAAACTGGGCCAGAGAAAAGGCGAACTTCGCAACATGGGAAGCATTTCCGGCGGTACTTACACCCGTCTGGAGTTCTCCATCCCCGCCCGAGGTCTTATCGGTTATCGTGGCGAATTTATGACCGATACCAAGGGAAACGGTATCTTAAATACCGTATTCGATGGCTACGGACCTTACAAGGGCGATATCCAGTACCGCAAGCTTGGTTCCCTGATTGCATTTGAAGCCGGTGAAGCAATCACCTACGGTCTCTACAATGCCCAGGAACGCGGTACGCTCTTCATCGGTCCCGGCGAAAAGGTTTACTCCGGCATGGTAGTTGGCCAGACCGGTCGTAGCGAAGATATTGAAATCAACGTCTGCAAGAAAAAGCAGTTGACCAATACCCGCTCCTCTTCTGCCGACGAAGCATTGCGCCTTACCCCTCCTAAGATTTTGTCCTTGGAGCAGGCCCTTGACTTTATTGATACTGATGAATTATTGGAGGTAACACCTGATAATCTCAGAATTCGTAAGAAAATCTTAGATCCGACACTCAGAAAACGTGCCGGCATGAAAAAATAATAACCTATCGATTAAGACCCAAGGGGATTTGAAACACAAATCTCCCTGGGTCTAATCGATTGTTTTACTTTAAAACATTTCAACTATTACTTATTATAAGTTCCGAACCAATACCTGAAACACTGATAATATTCTCACCATTTGCATCAAATTTTTCTTCACTTATAACACCGTTTTTCAAGCAGTAAATCTTTGATTTTCTTCCTTTATCAACAAACGTATATTTATTTATATCCGCCACATGAATCAATGTCTTCGCACCCCATTGGTTTACATCTAACTGTGTACAGGTTCCGTCTATGTTTATTTCATAGTCTGTTTTTCCTGTAAATTCCAAGCTTCCCTCTACATCTTTTATATAGACTAAATCTGCAGCACCATCATATTCCAGACGTTTCAATTTCAAGTTTTCAATATAAAGTTCTTTGGCACTTGCATCGATTTCACAGTATTCCGTGAACTCTTTTGGCAACATAATAATGATATCAAGAGAGTTTTCAGCCTCGAACTCACTAATTGCCTTTTTGTTTTGACAATCTATATCTAATCGTTTCTTTTTCTCATCTATCTTTACTTTATACAGAGAGTTAAGATTGTCTAAAACATCAGACTGAAGCCTTATATGTATTTTTTCATCATCACAGGTACAAATACAGATTTTTCTGGCACTCCCTACACGAATATCAAAATGTTTGTCACAATCTATATCATAAACTGTCTCACTTTCAAAAAGCTTTTCATGTATTTCCTGCTCATTCTTTCTTTGCAAAATTAATTCATCTAAAGTTACTTTAAAGATTTCTGCTAAAATAATCATATTTTCAACATCCGGCAATCCTCTGTTTGTTTCCCATTTGGTAATGGCCTGTCTGGAAACACCAATTTTTTCTGCCAATTGTTCCTGCGACAGCCCTTGATTGGCTCTAATTTGTTTTAATCTATCTCCAAAATTCATCTCTAATCCTCCTTAATTAACGCATATGCTGATATTTTCTTAATAGGCATAGTCAAAGAAATACTAATTATAAGATTCACTACGATCTGTATTAAAGCAAAAATCATCAAAAATGCAAGCGATACTTCCATATTATTTTTCATCGCGCCTATTGCCCCAAAAAAGAACTGATTAATTTGTGGTACATAAATCAATCCTAAAACTGACGATAATAACACCGCCAAAACGGATGATGGTAAAAAACCACCCATCAGTTGCATCATTAATTGCCAATTGGAATATCCTATTGCTTTGTAAATACCTAATTCTTGTCTCTTGCGTACTAACAAGGTTTTTATAACAATATACAAAACAAACAATGCAATCAATATTGTTAAGACAAATATAGCAATTACAATAATTGAAGTAATCTCCGAATACATTTCCTGAGTCGTTTCCGTCATTTTTTGGTAATTTACCTGGTTGGAAATAATATCTCTATAACTTCCTTCAATTTCCTCAATCAATCTCTCTACATCTGTCCCATCCTGTAAATACACATACAAAGAAGGGACAATCGTTTCTGAATGCAACGCTGCATATCCTTCCATGGAAAATTCACATACATTTCCCTGATAGTTTACACTTTGAACGAATCCTGTTATTTCGTATGAATAGGAAACATCACCATTTTGTATCTCTATCTGTTCTCCCAACTCATATTTCTCTTCAAATGCACTGCCTAGTGCAATCTCATTTTTCTCATTAGGATTTTCTCCCAGATAACACAAATCATTAGTTACTCTACTAAAATCTTCACACGCAAAAACGGTAACTGGTACATCATCAATATTTATCGTTCCTATTGTATATTTCAATACAGTTTCTATTCCGGAATGACCCTGTAAATCATATAAAAGAGCAGTCTCACATTGCTCCTTCGGATATATAATTATATCCGGCATTTCCTCCGACAATGTAGATATAAAGTTATTTGGCTTAACAATAACATTATAAAACAATGTACTTGCAAATGCTACCAGTATTGTTAAAACAAAAGATACACCAAACAATAAAGCATTCTGCTTTCCATTTGAAAATATCTGTTTCAAAACAAGAAGTAATTTTGTGTCTCCATATGTTTCCTCCAATGGAAAGTAGTTTTTCTTAATTCCTTTTTCTTCACCGTTACCTCTAATTGCATTTATAGGTTGTAATTTTCTAATGCGCTTTGCTGCTGTGTATGTAAAAACAGCCACGATAAACACAAGTATTATCTCTACGCAAACAAACCCCATTATATCAAATAGTAGTCTAAAAGAAAAACCTGCCTGCAAGGTCAGTAACTCTGATAACGCCGGCAATATTCCATAGGAAGCTATAACTCCTAATAATGACGCTATCAGTGTAACTATAATATACGGTAACACCACACTTCCAATTATCATATTGCCAGTATACCCTAAAGCCTTTAAAACACCCATATTAATCATATCTTCCTCAATGGAGTTGCTGATACGGAACTTACATAAAAACACGCTTACTAAGAGAATCACCAATGCAAACGCTAATAAAACAAGAATGAGCAAATCACATACCATTGTTCTTGTGTCTTTTGTAGAAGCCTTGTCACAAGTGGTCAGCACCGTAATTTCTTTTTCTTCTAACAGGGTGCTAATTTCATTATTCAGAACATTTATCTCTATATTACCATCTGCAATGATAGAATATTCTGTAACCTTATTCTCTTCATATTCGCTAGTAAATTCCTCGTAGACACTCTTGGGAAGGTATGCACCCATAAGTCCCTTTCCATAATTACCATATTGCATTTCTTCCAAGACACCCGATACCAGAAATATATGCTTTCTATCACCAATTTCATATATTATTTCGTCATCGAGTTCAAATTCACCAAAATTTGCCACATACAGCGGAAGATAAATTAATGGTCCTGTCGATTCTGTTCTCTCTTCCTTAATATCCAACTTATTTATATCACGAGACTCATCTTTATTGTAAAACATGGTATTCATAGAAAAGTCCGTACCTCTAAAATCCTTCACTACTGCTTCTAAAAATACTGCATCTCTGCGTTCTACCTCTGATACCCCCTCTAATGCTTTTATATCATCCATTAATGTGTCTGCATCTTGTATTTGAGGAATGCAGATATTGATCGTAGCAGTGTCCAAATCCTCAAATTTATCATCATACGCTCTATCAACCTGGAACACTAATACCAAAGCCAGATTAAGCATAATCGCAGTAATTAGAATAACTACACCAAAAGATATGTAAGCCCCTTTATCTTTCTTCAAATTATAAATAAACTGTGATTTTATCCTCTTCACATTACCACCCCATTTCAGTCAAAAATTCATCTAATTTCTTTTCTCTGTCTTTATCATCCTCACTATAATTTTCAAGACAACAATCTCCAAAAATCTGTCCGTCTTTGATATACAAAATTCTATTTCCGCGAAGGGCTGTCTTTTTATCGTGTGTTACCATAATAATACTTTGTCCCTCCTTGTGTATTTTAGTAAATACATTTAAAACTGCTTCTGAGTTATTTGAGTTTAACGCACCTGTAGGTTCATCTGCAAATACGACTTTCGGATTATTAATTATAGCCCGAACTATACCGGCTCTTTGCGCCTCACCACCGGAAACTTGTGTGGAGAATTTCCTTTGTGTTACCGTAGGAATATTCACAAGTTCAAATAACTCTTTTGCTCTTTGAATTACTTCTTTTTTATTATTTTTACATAGTGCTCCGGCTGTAAGAACATTATCCATTAAACTCATTTTTTCTAATAAATATATCTGCTGAAAAACAAAACCGCAATTTTCTCTTCTGAATACAGCCAACTTATCGTCATTGTACTTTGTAATCTCTCTGCCGGAAAAAATAATACTTCCTTCTGTAGGTCTGTCCATTCCCGATAAGGAATACATCAATGTTGATTTACCCGCTCCGGAAGCTCCCATAATAACTGTAAAATCACCCTTATAAATATCGAGTGACAGATTTTCAAAAATTGTTTGACTTGCTTCTCCCATACAGAATTCCTTTTTTAGATTTTTAGCTGAAATTAAAATGTCTTTCTTAACTTCCATCTCTTACCTCCAAATTTGATTGTTTGATTTGATAGTCCCATTCTATTCATTGTTCTGAATAGCAGCCACCAACAGTTGTTTACATATACAAAAAAGGATGCTACTTCTCGTAGCATCCTAAAAAAATCGCACATTTTCAGTCATTTATTGTATACTCACACCATCTATACCTACTAATCATCATTTCTATCTTTTTTCTGAGGAATCTGAGACAATATCACCGCAACAAACATTAATACACAGCCCAACAACTCTCTGCCAGATAGTTTTTGATGCAATAACACCAAACCTGCCAGTACAGAGATTACAGATTCCAGGCTGAGTATCATGGAAGCTACTGTGGGATTCATATTTTTCTGTCCAATGATTTGGAGGGTATAGGCTACACCACAGGACATAACACCTGCGTAAAGGATTGGGCCGGCAGCACCCATCAGCTGTTCCATGCTGACTGTCTCAAATAAAAGCATAGGTATTCCGGAAAGAATACCACAGGTAATGAACTGAATACAGCTCATTGCCACACAGTCTACCTTTGGTGCAAAATAGTCAATCACCAGAATATGTACTGCAAATACCGCTGCACAGGCAAGAACCAACAAATCGCCCTGCCCCACCGTAAGGGTCTCATTGATACACAAAAAATACAAGCCTGCCACAGCAAAAAGCATCCCTATCCAGACAAGCTTTCCCACTTTTTTACGCATAAAAAAACTAATCACAGGCACTAATACTATGTAAAGTGCAGTAATAAATCCCGCTTTGCCCACGGAAGTATATTTTATCCCCTGTTGTTGTAAATTAGAAGCCACACACAATACAACACCGCAACATACACCCCCACATAAAAGCGTCCTGTTGCGCTCCCAAAAGCTGCACTGATTAACATCTACCTCCACAAACAGCAAAGTTCCCTGCTCCTTTGACTTCCGTTTCCGGAGCCAAAAGACGCAGGGAATCAATACAATTCCGCCAATTATAGACCTTATACAATTAAATGTAAACCCGCCTACATACTCCATGCCGGCACTCTGTGCCACAAAGGCAACACCCCATATGGTAGCTGTAAGCAATAAAATCAACGAGTTTTTAATCTTATCCATATTATCTACTCACTTGCAGCCTGTCTCATGAAGCTTATAAACTCTTCTCTGGGCAAAGGCTTTGAATAATAATATCCCTGAATATAGTCGCATTCCATATCTGCAAACTGTTGTGCCAGTTCCTTGGTTTCAATTCCCTCCACAACAATCTTCATATTCATATCCTTAATCATACGAACCGTATTTCGAACCACCACTTCCACTCGGGGATTGGCATCCAAATCGGTAAATGACTTGTCCAACTTAATAATATTGAATGGCATGGTAGTCATTCTCACAATGTTCGAATATCCGGTTCCATAATCATCCAACGAAAAAGGAATACCTGCCGCTGACAATGTACGTATATTTTCAGACATTATATTCTGTGAATTGGCAGCTGCCGTCTCTGTTATCTCCAGATTAATCTGTTCCGGACGTACATTGTACTTTTCCATCAACTGCAAAACTTCTTTTGCAAGATTATTACGCATACACTGAGCCACAGAAAGATTTACTTCGATATACTCCAGACGCAGTTCTCTGAACTCTTCACTGGCAATAAATCGAAATACCTCTTCCAATACCATGGTACCGATACGATGAATAACACCATTCTTCTCTGCAACAGGGATAAACAGCTCCGGCGATATATGTCCATATTCTTCATCATCCAGTCGAAGCAATGCCTCCGCAGATGTAAATCGTTTTGCCTCTACGGAATAAATAGGCTGATAGTAAACGGACAGTCTTTGATTGTCCAATGCATTATCAATGATATCTTCCAAATCCTTGATAATATAGCGTCCGTCCTTCAGCATATCATTTGCGTAAAGAACCTTACCTGCTTTGCCATATTCTTCAAATTCGTTACTAAATGCAAATATCCCCTGAAAATCATTCAAATCTTCCGGACAACGGAGCACACAAAGATTCACCTGCAGGTTAATGTCCATCTCCTGCAAACTGATATCCTCCATCAACATCTCCATCAACTCTGCAGATGCATTATCAATTTTATCAAAATTTTCCTTACCGGTCACCAGACAAAAACGACCTCTGTCCAAATAATAGGGATCTGCTTTCGGCAAAACACTCTTACACAGAGACATGATATTACCTGCAATTTTATTGGTCAAAAGCTCCATGCTCTCATATCCCAAAATATCTCTGAGTGACTTGTAATTCAAAATATTAATCAATATAATACAAATTGGTTTATTATTCACCAATGCCTGCTCTATATCTGTGGCATAGGCTGTTACCTTACCAAATCCGGTATTGGTATCGGTACGCTCCTCGGGCTTTTGAACCATAAGAAGTATAAACAAAACACTAATGGCCTGAGCAAACATCTCAATTCGCACCTTAGGAAAACAAAGCTGAAATACAATTGAGCTAATTATCAAAGGAATAATAACGGAAAACACCAAGAGCTGTCCCTTTTCAAAAAGCTTACGACATCGGATGGCATACACAGTTCCAACCAATACATAAAACACAGCACATACATAAATAAAAATATACCACTCTCCATGAGTATATTGGTAGTTGTCATTTATATAAAATATCTTGTTAAAAAAATAAGAAGTAAGAGTCAACTCCAAAAGGCATACATACGGTAATGAAAGCAACAATTGCAAACCAATTTTTTCCTTAATCTTGTAAACGGTATCTGTAATACAGGCAAGATATATCACATAAACCGGAACCGTAAGCGAATGCATAATAATATAAGCCCCATGTGCAATATACTTCTCAAGCACAGCCGGACTGCTTCCATTATCCAGATTTACTGCCAAAATCTCAAAAACAGTGCTACAAAATACAACCAACAGCAGATTCCAAAAATACCGGTTTCTTCTACCGCTGAGCATATGTCTTGACATAACAGCAATAATCAAAACAATCAATATAGCCAGAGCACAATAGTTAAAATAATTTATTTTTACCATATACCATATATACCACCGTTTCCATCTATTAGCACTATTATGCCACAGATTCGACAAAATAGCAATATAACAACCGCTTGCGCAAAATAAATAACTTAATACAATCATTTCTATTTTATCGCATCACAGCAATAAAGTAAATATATTTTCTTATTTGTCGAAATTTTTGTTTATTATGTATCAGTTAACCCAAAAACAGCACCCGGCTTTTGTGCCGAATGCTGTTTTATAAGTTCTCTTTTAATTTTACTTCCATTCAATAAATGAATAACTGTCCAGTATCTGAAAATATTTTGCTAAACGCTCATATAAAGGTTCTGCTTCTTCACCAAAATGCTCCTTAACGCATACTCCCAAGTCAATAATATTCTTCTTACCATCCAACAGCGGCCATATAAAACTACCCATTTTGTCCAAATGAATATGACTGACCTTCGGCTTACGAAAAAGTTTCTGGGCTATACGATTCATCATACCGGTGTTTTCTATATGCAAAGTAATGATTTCCTCTTCATCCACCGACCATTTTATATGTTCCGGACGAGCCGGACGTCTCTCAAGATAATTTTCAGAAGACTTTTTATTTTTATCTGTTTTCATAGCTTATTTCTCGAAATTAATTCTTTCTCTTCCTCCAAAGGGAAAACCTAAGCAGAGAAGCAATTACCAGTGCAAATACCACAAGACTGCCAATATTAGCTACTGCAGTAGGAAGATTCAGCTTGCCGGACAAATCAATTGCCTTATCCAAACCGGCAATCGCAAAGAGCGCCAGTAAAATACCTACAAGACCTTCACCTGCAATCATTCCGGAGCAGAACAAAATACCATCATTTACAATTTCCTTCTTCTCCTCTTCCTTACGCTTCATCTTATCAAACGCAAGACGTACCAGACCACCTACCATGATACATGCATTCAGCTGCACGGGCAGATAAATACCGATTGCAAAAGGAAGTACCGGAAGCTGCAGAATCTCGATAATAACTGCAATAAATACACCAATGAACACCAGACCCCAGGGAAGATTACTCTCCATTACGCCCTCGATAATCATCTTCATCAGCATTGCCTGAGGCGCACCAAGCTCCTCGGAACCAAAGCCCCATGCCTGATCAAGCAGATAAAGCGTTGCACCGATTGCAAGAGAAGATGCCACAACACCAATCACCTCACCTATCTGCTGTTTCTTAGGAGTTGCGCCCAAGAGATATCCGGTCTTCAAATCCTGTGAAGTATCACCTGAAATCGCAGCTACGATACAAATAATAGATCCAATTGCAATGGCTCCCTGCATACCATGCACACCGGTATCACCGGTCATCTTCAAAATTACAGTCGCAATCAAAAGAGTTGCAATTGCCATACCTGATACAGGATTGTTACTGCTTCCTACCAGACCTACCATGCGTGAGGATACAGTAGCAAAAAAGAATCCGAAAATTACTACAATTACGGCACCTAAAAGACTTACGGGAATTGCAGGCACAAGCCAAATAAGAATGGTAATAACTGCAATACAAGCCAAAACAATCTTCATACTCAAATCATTAGAAGTACGAGTTACCACACCACTCTTGGCACCACCCATACTCTTCATGGCATCACGGAAAGTTGTCACAATCAAAGGAAGTGACTTCACCAGACTGATGATACCACCGGCTGCCAGTGCACCCGCACCAATATAACGAATATAGGAACTCCAGATTGCGGAAGCTCCACCAGACGCAAACATCTCACCGATAGGTGCTGTTCCGGGATACATAACAAGCTGCTCACCAAAAAGTACAATCATGGGAATCAGAACCATCCAGCTCAAAACGCCACCTGCAAACATATAGGAAGAGATTCGAGGACCACAAATATAGCCCACACTCATAACTGCAGGATAAATTTGAGTTCCGATTTCACCGCTATAATTCTTGATTCTAAATGAAACTTCACTGGGAACCACTTTAAGTCCATCAATAATAAACTTAAACAATGCAGCAAATCCCATACCGGCAAATACGGTACCTGCATTGGAGCCACCCTCTTCACCCGCTAAAAGAACCTCTGCACATGCAGTTCCTTCCGGATAAGGCAACACACCATGCTCCTTTACAATCAAGGCATTTCTCAAGGGAATCATAAAGAATACACCCAAAAGGCCACCAAGCAGTGCAATCAGTGTAATCTCCAAAATACCGGGCTTGTCCATTCTGCCCTCTGCCGCCCACAAAAATAATGCAGGCAAAGTAAAGATGGCTCCCGCCGCTACAGACTCACCTGCTGAACCGGTAGTCTGTACAATATTGCTTTCCAAAATAGAATTTTTGCGCATAATTACGCGAATGACACCCATAGCGATAACTGCCGCCGGAATGGATGCGGAAACGGTCATACCTACTCGAAGTCCCAAGTAAGCATTGGCTGCGCCGAACACTACGGCAAGAAAAATACCCAAGGCAATAGAAGTAAACGTGAACTCAGGGGTGATTTTCTCGGCCGGAACGTAGGGCTTAAATTCCTTGTTGTCGTTCATAAATCTTCTCCTTCGTTATTTTTTATACAATCTATTTTACCGAAAATATGCTCATTGCGCAAGTATTCTTTCACAAAAAACCAAAAAATTCCACATGAATTTTTATTCAATTTCACCTAACATTTGTGCCGGGTTTTCTTTCGCCTTTACCTTATCGAAAACTTTCACAATCATTCCATTCTCGTCAATGAGATATGTTGTTCTCACCACCCCCATTGACACCTTGCCACACATCTTCTTCTCCTGCCATACATCGTAGGCTTTAATGGCAGAAAGTTCAGTATCTGCAAGCAACGTAAAAGATAATCCATACTTTTCCTGAAACTTCTTATGGGAAGCCACACTATCCTTACTGATGCCGAGAACCACCGCCCCCTTCTCCTCAAACTGCGAATATAGCTCGCTAAATCCGCATGCCTGACTGGTGCATCCGGGTGTATTGTCCTTTGGATAAAAATACAAAATCACCTTTTTTCCTGCATAATCTGACAAAGAATGCATTTTTCCGTCCTGATCCGGCAAAGTAAAATCCGGTGCCTTAGTCCCTACTGTTAACATATTTTCCCTCCTTTTTCCTCTTCCATAAACTTCTCTTTGATTTCCAGAAATTCCTGTATATAACTCATAAGCATAAAAAGTCTTGCTCTATCTTCAAACTCCGGTCTGTTCTCCGGCATAGGCTGCTCTTCCATGTATTTTTTCATCTCACCAAACTGTTCTAAAAGAAGCTTGCAATCATTCTTCTCATGAAAAGCCTCCGCCATATTCTCAAAAAAATCTGAAATCACACGAGCAGTCCGGGGAGTCGTCTGTAAGGTGCTCACCATTTTATACATCTCTCGAAGTACTGCATACTGCCTTGTTCTCATGGCAATATACTCTGCATCTTTATCTTGCTGGCGCTTTAGCTGATTTTTATAATTAACTTCCGCCGTATTTTTAGCATCACGAATGATGCGCTCCAGCGTCTTAAAACACTCTCCATTATAGTCTGCCAAATCTTTGTCATTTATTCGTTTTCCCATGCGTGAAAGAATTTTGGATATCTGTTCATCGGTTCGTTTCTTTAACACTACCATAGCATCCCTGTCACTTCGAAGACTCATATTCATAAAGATTCCAATACCTACGCCTACCACAAAAATAAGCACTTCATTTACAACAGCCTGCGCATCCATCCTCCCAAACGTGAGAAAATGAGAAATCAATACGGAATTCATTGCAGTAGCCGCATTCCATTTATTCAAACAGCAAATAAATGCATATGGCAGTATATACACCATAAAAGCCCACTGATTCACTCCAAACACCTGAAAACAACCATAGGCAATGCCTAATGCAATGATAAATGCCACCAATCTGGCCAGTGCTGTTTTAACCGTCTCCCGCTTTGTTGGCAAAATGGTCAGAATCGCCACAATTCCGGCAGAAATTGCAAACTCCAGGTGCAGAAAATTTGCTATACCAATAGCCATAGCCACCGCAATACTGATTTTAATTGAATTTATAATACTATTTTTCAACGAACCGGTCCTCACATCAACTTCTTTTTACATAACTTTTTCAAGAACAACCGCACAAATAAATACACATAACCAATAACACGCAAACACAGCTAACAACGTCATCATAACTGTCTCATTGAACATTCCGGCAATAATCAGTGCAATATATAACAAGAAAAACATTGCATAACCTGCATAACACCAGGTCTTCATACGTATTGCTTGATTTCTCTCATCATATTCCGCAAGCGTTTTCTCTTTTAATTTCTCTTCACTATGAATAATTCTCAAATTCTTGATAATTGTAATAATTGCCGAAGCAATGAGGGCAAATCCAAGCCCTGTATAAAATCCCGTGCTAAAATCCAAATCTACAGGCAAAGTCATGCAATTGCCCACGTAGACAGACAGAATTCCACAACCAATCAATCCTACACAGCCAAAATTTCTCTTTTTCAGTCTCTTTTTCATCTTATTTTCCATTATTATTCCTCCTCAAAAATAAAAACTTCTTCAATTGTTTTTCCAAAATATTTTGCAATCTCATGTGCCAGAAGCAAAGATGCATTATATTTACCGTTTTCAAGAGAAATAATGGTCTGCCTTGTCACTTGTACGGCATTTGCCAATTCCTCCTGGGAAATCCGGCGTTCTTTCCTCAATTCTTTTATAATGTTATTCATAATCCACCTTCCTTTATTGTATAGCATGCTTTACATTTTTAGTATAGTTCGCTTTACAATAAATGTCAAGTGGATTTTACATTTTATTCAGAAAGTTTTTCCCAGGATATATCCGGAGCATTTTTTATTTCCTCAGTAATTCCCAAAGACAACTCCTTCTCCAATATCATAGAGTCAATTTCCTCCGGCAGATAAAACTTCACTCCCGCCTCATCAAAAATTTCTTTATATACGCTATCGGTGTAAACATCCCCCTCCGCACCATCTACATAATATGCATAAAATCGCTCTGTATTAAGATAAGCTTCCTGGCTTACCATTTCTTCAAAAGTTGTTGTAGCAACATAAATAACGCCATCATAGGACTTGTTTGCTGCAACAACAGGAAGATTTTTCAACTGTTCGTTCATTGTCAACTGATTAATATCTGCTTCTTCTTCCATATAATATAGATAATTCCACTTGCCGGCACCATCAATATACCCTGCACTGAATCCATAATTAGACGCTCCATTACTTCCTCCTGAGGTTACATATCCATGTTGATTCAACCTGGTCTCAGAACGCGCCCATGTCTCATAGCTATAACACAACTCCAGTTGACCATCTATCTCTTTAATGACATAAATCACAGAACTATCGTCTTCGGGCGCATAAATTCCCATACCCGTAAAACGAACCGCAAGTTCCGTTACACCATCATTACCACAGTCAATATAGGCATACTCTACCACCGGAGCATCCTGCATTCCATAATACGTTTCCTTGAACCTATCCATAATGGCAGACAAAGAGTACCCCACATCTCCATCCGTTGCACCTTCAACAAAATGTTCATACATCAATGCCTCATTCTTTAAAAATGCTTCATATGTATCGACTTGATCCAACTCTGTTTCCGTTATACTTAAAGACTCCGTTTCAGCCACAGATTCCGCCACAGAAACATCTGCACGTTCCACAGACACCTCTGTTTCCGCGAAACTCTCCGACTCTACCATCTTCACTTCTCCATCTCCACAGGCACCCAGCCCCAACATACCAGCTACCAACATTGCTCCCAAAATTTTCTTTTTCATCTTTCCCTCCTGATATAAAAAAACTGTGCAATTGATTATACACCAACTGCACAGCTTTGAACATACTTATTTAATTACTGTACTACAGTTACAGAAGTAATGTGAGGATTTACGCCCTCATACCAGTACAGGAAACCTTCCATATCGATGGTGTCACCAATCTGAAGATTCTTAACTGCTGCATACACATCAGTGGTGTTATCACACAGATAAGACTCAACAGTAAAATTGTATGTAGCACCATTTACGGAAGCATTGAAATACAGGTCATTACCGTCCTCACCGGAACCATCCCAGTTATAAAGGAATGCTACATCGTTGCCGTTTGCATCCTTAGACGCCTCAACCGTCATACCCTTAAAGGATACCAGCTTATTCTGATGATTGATAAGCTCCTCACTGCCAAGAAGTGCAGTCATATCCTCTGCCTCTGCAACATAGTTGCCTTCAATGATTTCGAAAGTTCCGTCGATAATCTCTACCTCGCCGGCCCACTCTGACTTATAACCGGTAACACGAATCTTGGTACCTACGGTAAGCTTCTCATAATCCTCTGCAGAACATGCCATTTCATAGATAAAATATGCACCGTTCTCATCCTGAGTATAAAGGGTTGCCTTGTCTTCCCACCAAGACTGCTTAGCCTGAACATAAGTCTCTACTACAACCTCAGTATCAAGAGCTGCCGCTGCATACTCTTCATAAGTCATAACAGCAACCTCGCCCTCCTGTGCAACCTCAGAGGATACCTCTGTAGATGCCTCAGAAGAAGCCTCAGATGATGCTGCTTCAGATGATGTTTCAGAGGAAGCTACTACCTCAGAAGATACTGCTACATCCTCGCTTCCGGTCTGGGCACATGCACTGAGTGCCATAGCCATGGAAGCTGCTACCAATACTACACTTAACTTTTTCATTTTATTTCTCTCCTCTTTCTGGGCCCCTATTTTTGGCCCAAAGAACATTATACATAAAATTTATGGAAAATCAATCTTTTTTCGCATTTCTTTTCTTTTTATACAGACTCAAACCGACATATATCCCCATTAAAACCCATACCAAAGCAAGAACTGTCAGCAACAACACAGCCGTACCCGGCATTTTCCCCAACGATGCTTTCCGGTCAGGAGATACATTCGCCCCATCCATATTCAAACGGTACAATGCCACCATATCTCCGTATAATTCTTCCATATAGGCCTCATCCACGGTCTCCTTACGCCTTACAGACTTTGTCACATTCTCTATCATCTGTCCTGCAGCATTACGCAGTGA
Source organism: Lachnospiraceae bacterium (assembly GCA_015056885.1). Classification (GTDB taxonomy): domain Bacteria; phylum Bacillota; class Clostridia; order Lachnospirales; family Lachnospiraceae; genus Acetatifactor. Next base: position 28,287 of record SVFL01000021.1, on the reverse strand, counting down.
GGCAGAACCGTTAAATACCGGCGTCACAAAACTATTACCCGTATTCTCAAGCAAAAGCTTCGAGGCTTTTATTTTTACATCATAATAGGTATCATTATCTTCACCGCATCTGCCCAGATAATCCTGATAATCTGCGGACTGTTGCGCCTTTGACGTAACCGGTACATACCCTTCTGTTTTGGCATAACCGATCTGCACCTTATCACTGAGCAAGTACTGGGCAAAGAGCCATGAAGCAAGAACCTCCTGAGAATCCTCCTTATTGAAAATACAGACCGAAGGTCCCTGGGATATCATCTGCAAATTCGATGTATCATACTGTGGAACCGGCAAAACTGCAGTTTCAAAATTCACGAATTTATCCTCACTAATATCGGACAAGGGTGCCTCTGCTCCCATCCAGGTAGCTCCCGCCGTAGAATCCACCGCAAACACACACTGACCTGCATTCAGGAAATTAGCCGGATAACTGGAAATCTTAAAAGTCGAAAACGCACCTGTCTTTGCATGCTCCGCTATATTAAAAAGAATTCCCTCCGTAGTATCATTAAAAATTTCTATCTCACCATTCTCCGTAGAATACCCGGCCCCCCTTTGCTTCAACATTTGAATCATCATATTGTCCGTAGACTTATAAATAAAGGGAATCATAACCTCCTGCCCATTTAGAGCATAAGTACCATCCGCATTTTTAGCCGTAGCAGCCTCCGATACCTCCCATACAAAATCCCATGTCAAAACCTCCGGCAGCTCATATCCCAGCTTTTCCACATACGTCTTATTCACATAACAAGCTTCTGTAGAACGCATGTAAGGCATTGCATAATACGTCTCCCCAAAAGCACATTCCTCTAAAAACTTGGGAATAATCTCCTCCTTTGTAGGACCATCAAACTTTACCTCACTGCCACCAAGACCATATTTATCATGAACAAACAATTCGTCCAAAGGCACCACACTGTTACTGCCCGTCATATAAGTCGCAATGTGATCCGGATAAGTAATACACACATTTGGCGTGGTATTGGTGCTGATATTGGTAATGACATCATTGTAAATTCTGCCATAATCCGTATAAAGTCTCATATTCACAGTAATATTCGGATACAATTCTTCAAAATCCGCAATAGCCTGCTCATACACAGCCGTCTGCAATTTATTGGTATCATTCTTAGCCCAAAAGGTAATCTCCATCTCTTTTGAGCTGTCGAAACACTCAGGAACCACAAACTCGTTCCGCTCTCTGGAACCATGACAACCGGCAAGAGAACCCACTCCCAAAATCGCTGTCAAAAGCAAACAAACCGCTTTTCTCCATCCACTTCTCATCCCTTAGTACCTCCTCTTGCCACACCTTCCATAATTTTTTTACGGAAAATCAAAAACAGTACAATCAAAGGCACAGATATGGATACAACTGCCGCCATCATAGCCGGTATATTCTCTCGTCCAAATCCATTTTCACGAATTTCCTGAATGCCATTTGATACAAGAAAATATGCCTCCTCATCGGTCACAAGACGTGGCCACACATAGGAATTCCAGCATTCAATTACCTTCAAAATAGTAATTGTGATGATAGTAGGCTTGCACATAGGAATCATCACCTTCCACAGATACTTCAAATCAGAAGTGGCATCTACCTTTGCCGCATAATACAATTCATCCGGTATCTGGGCAAAATTCTCCTTCAACAAATAAATATAAAACACCGACGTCACCGAAGGCAATATCAGTCCCATAAAAGTATTGCGCATATCCAGGTTCGTAATCGTCACATAATTGGTAATTATCACAAGTTCGTTTGGAATCATCATTAACGCTAAAAACAACGTAAACAACAAATCTTTTCCGCGAAACTCAAGCCTCGCAAAGGCAAAGGCCGCCGGCACAATCACAAGAAGCATAAGTACCGTAGTCGCTATTGTAAATATCAAAGTATTCAGAAAATATCCGGCCAAGGGAACGGTTGTGAAAGCATCTGCATAATTTTCCAAGGTAGGAGAAAGTGTAATAAACTCCGGTATTCTTTCGGAACTGTACACACTATAACTCTTAACCGAAGTCAACACCATCCAGTAAAAGGGAAACAATACCACCACTGCCCACAAGGTCAAAAGTATATATATTATACTGTTTTTCACCGTCTGCTTTACTTTTACAGACCGCTCTATTTTCTCATAATCAATCGTTTTCGCCATTTTACCTAACCTCATGAATAGTGAACATGCTTTTTACTCACCAGCAAATTAATGCAAGTTACCGTAAGTACAATTACAAACAAAATCATCGCTGCTGCAGATGCATAAGAAGGGTATCCGCCACTGTTACCATAAAGCATGTCATACACATATCCCACAATAGTGTTCATCTCTGCAGTATTCAAATCCGTACCAAACAGGGCTACCGCATCACTGTACGCTTTAAATGCACCGATAAATCCCGTAATAATCAAGTAAAACAACATGGGGGAAATCATGGGAAGTGTAATTTTTGTAAAAATACGCCACCCCGGAGTCCCATCTACCTTTGCAGCATTATAATAGGTCTGATTCACAGAAGCCAGCGCACTGGTCAACACCAGTATCTTAAAGGGCAAAACCACCCATATAGTATAAAAACACAAAACAAACATTTTAGCCCAGTAAGGACCATCAATAAAATCCACTGCACTAATTCCAAACCAACCAAGCAGCAAATTCACTAAGCCATCCGTATAAGGTGTCTTTTTGAATAAAATCATAAACACCAGACCTACCGCCAATGTATTGGTTACATACGGTAAAAAATAAATAGTTTGAAACAAATCCCTAAGCTTCTGAATGGAACTTAATCCCAAAGAAATTAATAAAGCGATTCCTGTAGAAATAGGTACTGTAAAAATCACCAGAATAAACGTATTTTTCACCGCCTGTAAAAAATACGGATCATGAAGCACATAAGAATAATTGTACAGTCCCACTCCAAAATAAGTCTGTGAAGCAAAATTGTATCCCTCTTCAAAAGAATAAATCAATACATCTATCAACGGATATACCATAAATACACTTAAGAACAAGATTGCCGGTGTCAGGTACAGCCATGCTTTTTTATTGTTATTTTCCATACTACACCTCTCCCAATATCCGCTCCTGTGTCTGTTTATCAAAAATAAATACTTTTCCGGGTTTTACATCAAATCTTACCTGTGTCCCCTTTACATTCGCCATATTCTCTGCACTGATAATCGAACGGATATCCACCGTCTCGGCATTTTTATTGGACGAAACTACACTGATGTCACGTCCCATAACCTCCACTCGATTCAAATCACAGCCAAGGGCCCCGTTCTCTTTCAAAATGAATCCTTCCGGACGGATTGCCACCCAGACTTCCCTGTCGGATATACCCCTGACATCCATAACAAGATCCTCACCTATGTATAATTTACCATTTTTTATCTGACCTAAAAACACATTAATAGGCGGGGTGCCCAGAAATTTCGCCACAAACAGATTCACCGGATTATCATAAACCTCCTGGGGTTTACCTACCTGTTGAATCACACCTTCCTTCATGACAATAATCATATCCGAAATACTCATGGCCTCCTCCTGGTCATGAGTTACAAAAATCGTTGTAATACCGGTCTCCTTCTGGATTCTGCGAATCTCCTCTCTGGTCTGCAATCTAAGTCTTGCATCCAGATTGGAAAGAGGCTCGTCCATCAAAAGCAGTCGCGGCATCTTTACTAATGCTCTTGCAATGGCTACACGTTGCTGCTGTCCGCCGGAAAGTTCTCCCGGCTTTCTGTCCATCAATTCATCTATCTGCACTAATTTAGCAACTTCCAATGCTTTTTTTTGCATCTGTTCCTTGGTAAGCTTTTCTTCCCCCCTCAGATTCTCCAAAGGAAAAGTAATATTCTGTCTCACTGTCAAATGAGGATACAGGGCATAATTTTGAAACACTACACCAATCCCTCTCTTCTCAGCCGGCAGAGCCGTCACATCATCTTCTCCAAAGAAAATTTTTCCTTCCGTGGGTTTGACCAAACCGCTCAACAAATTTAATGCTGTACTTTTTCCGCAGCCGGAAGGCCCAAGCAGTCCCACTAACTTCCCATCCGGAATTTCGATATTAAAATGATCCACCGCAATCACTTCATCCTTAATCCGTTTATTGCGATTGGGAAATTTCTTCGTCAGATTTTGCAAAGTCACTTTCATAGGTATCTACCTCTTTTTCTACGTTGTAAAACAGTAATCACACACATCTGCAATTCTACAGGTTTCAAAATATTGTTCTTCCAATGGAATCCATCGCTTTCGGAACATCTCTGCACCGTCCATACCGTTTCTATCCACAATCCGTCTCATCTGTTCCTTGGGCTCCACACTTATAAAAATACGCAAATCATAATATTCCCGAAGTCTTTCATGACAGGAATAAGCCCCTTCTATGATGCAAATTCCCTTACCTCCTACACGTACAGGTTCCGCAAAATCCTGTTTTTGACAATCAAAGGGCCTGTATTGCACACATTCTCCTCTATATAAGGGCAATAAAACTTCTGTCAAAAACCGCTCATGGTCAATATTTTCTCCGGGAACGGCTAACCGCTCTGCACTTCTTAGCTCAGGACGCAGGAAAAAGTGGTCCATATGCACCACATCACAATCCAATCTAATTTTTAACTCTTCTGCAAGAGTTGTCTTGCCGGAAGCACATCTGCCATCAACCGCTACCAGCATTCGAGCTTTTTCCTTCTTACAACTTAAAATCAACGACTCTATACATTCCGCCAAATCATTTTTTGATACAATTGCTTCCTTCATATCAAACCCACATTTACATTATACTTATTTCATAGTATCCTTCTGCTTTGTCTTATTCGCCAAATGAAGCATGGACATAATAGCCGGTATCAATACCAATTGCAGGATAATCCCCGGAACTGCATTCAGAAAAGCCCCTGCCATAAACATCTGCCAAGTAAAAGCACTCCCGGAAATCCCCAACAGGATAACCTGAACCACTCCCCAGGCTACACGTCCCAGCAGCATAGCCGGAATCAACGAACCATACACAGCCCCAATACTCCTCTTTTTCATCCGTTTATAAAGGAATCCCGCAACCAGACCATACACAGCCAGCTCTGCTGCCATAGCAATCGCATTTGGGTACAACACCGGCATGCCAAATAGAAAGGAACGAAGCAGCGGCACAATAAAGCCCACCGCTACACCATATTGCCAACCGCAAATAAAAGCACACAAAAACACCGGCAAATGCATGGGCAACAATAAATTTCCCACTTGCGGAATCTGCCCTGTCAAAAAAGGTAAAACCAATCCCACATCTATTAACAATGCAGAAAAAACCAATTTATATGTCGTTCTCATAGCTACACTTCTATCAACTCATATTCTCTGCTGCCATACCCCAAAGCGGCTGCCGCTTCAATCGTATGAACACCGTTTCTGCTCTCAATACGCTCAATCAGATGTGGCTTACCCGAATCGGAACACTTATACACCAAATCAATACATGCCTGGTCAATAGCAATCGGATCATCGGACACCAAAATACCAATATCTGCAATACAAGGGTCCTCTGCCACTGCACAACAGTCGCAATCCACGCTCATATTTTTCATAACATTTACATAAACCAGATTACCCTTAAAATAATCTACCACACTTCCTGCTGCATCCGCCATAGACTCCAGAAATTCATCGTGGTCTGATGTCCAAATCTTCTCAGGAACACCTGCGCCATGAATATAAGCTTTACCATAAGAAGAGGCTACTCCAATAGAAAGCTGTTTTAATGCTCCGCCATAACCACCCATGGGATGCCCCTTAAAATGAGACAGCACAAGCATGGAATCATAATTCACAATATTCTTGCCCACATAATTTTCCTTGATAACCTTACCGCCGGGGAGCTCAAGTTTCAAATCCGGTCCCTCCGCATCCAGAAGGTCTACCGGAAAGTACTGACTCCATCCATGATAAGTAATAAGTTTCAAATGCTTCTCTGTAGTATTGCGCTCTCCCTCATATGCTGTATTACACTCAACCACAGTACCCTTCACATGGTCAATCATCGGTTTCCAGAAATCAGGCTTCAAAAAGTTTTGATTCCCCTTTTCACCAGAATGCACTTTAACAGCCACTTTCCCCGACAATTCCTTACCCAAAAGCTTGTAAAGCTCCAATACCTTCTCCGGTGTGATTGTACGAGAAAAATATACCTTAGCACTCATAGTTCTTCCTCCTATATATTACGAATGTATATTCTCATATTTTACATTAATTTTCCACACAAAACAACAGACAAACCTAAAATTCCTCTATTCTGCACAGAAAAAGCGGCATTCTTATGAACACCGCCTTTCTTTACATGTTATTTTGACTTTCTAAAACTATTTAATAACAAAACTCTCTGTCACCGTTCCGGAATAATTTCCAATACCGGTAATAACTGCTTTCGCCTGACCTTGTCTGTTGTTATCTACATAAGATACAACATAATCTTTATTCTGCTTCAAGGTCTTGCCGTTAACCTGAACAGTTACCTTCGGTTCAACAGCTTTATCCTTGTAGGTCTGCACAGGAATATCTTTTACATTTGAAGCCTTAATCTTCGCTGTAGTAATGGTATAGTAAACCATTGTACTTGCCTTATCTTTACTTGAAGCATTTCCGTTCAGGCCCTTTTCTTTGATAACCACATAAGGAGCCTTCTTAGCGCCCTTGCCGGCTACTGCCTTATTATTTTTGTAAGTTACCGTATACGCAGTGCCTGCCTTCAGATTTACCTGTACTCCGGTCTCCTTATCAACAAACTTGACTGTAGGTCTCAAAGAATTTCCGGTGTATGCCACGGGGTCTACAGTGATAATAAAATCATCAAGATTTCTGTCTTCTACCGTAAATACATCCTTGAAGATTACAGAGCCACTGTAATTGCCCTTACCGCTAATCTTAATCTGAGCCTTGGCACCGGCCTTTTGATTCTTGCTGTAGGTAATCTTATAATCAATACCTTCTGTAAGAGTTTTGGTAACTCCATTGTTTACAGACTTCACAAGAATTTCAGGAGTAAGCTTATGACCTGTATAGTACTGAGTTGTACCGTAAATATCATCCTCTACGATTTCATAAGTAAGATAGCCCTTCTTGGCATCTAACGCCGTACTGTTGTCTGTGGGCATCGCTGCCATCTTGCGCTTCTCGATTCTAAAGCTTGCATCCTTACTGCCAAAATATTCACTTCCTTCAGCAGGGACAATTCGAATCTTAGCAGTGCCGGCTTTAATATTGGTATTATCCAGATACTCAATCTCATACTTACCGGGGTCTAATGCTACTCCGCCCATTGTAACAACAATATCTCCACCCTTTTCCGCAGAAGGAGTCAATGTAATCTTGTTGCCGGTGTAAGTCTGCTTAACAGTTGTAACCTTTGCAGTTGACAACAGGAATTTCTTATCCTTCACCTGGAAGGTAACATCTGCAATGGAATCCTTGTAATTATCCTTACCGGTAATTACTACCTGATAGGTTCCTGCCTCTGTAACCTTATTGTTGACTGCAGCCTCCTCTGTTACAGCCTTACCATCTGCGTCCATAATTCTGGTAATAGTGTAAGTATACTGTTTTGCGGAAACAGTCTTCTTGTCGTCTTTCACTACAACCTTGGGAGTCAAAGCCCTTCCTGTGTATGCAAGGCTTTCCACGGATGCAATGATGTCACCATCCTTTAAAGACTTCGCAGTAATCTTAAAATACAGCTTTTCGCTTGTTCCGGTATAATTACCCTTACCCTTTACAATCAGGTAAGTGTTACTGATACCGTTTTCCTCAACCTTGCTGACATTCTTATTGTTCTTATAAGTTACGGTGTAGTCCTTACCCTTCTGGAGCACCACATTTCCATGCTTTACAGTAATAACAGGAGTAACCGCTTTACCGGTGTAGGTGCTTCCGGAAGGCTTGCTGATAGTCAGCTCACTTACAGGACATTTTGCAATTTTAAATTGCTGAGTGACAGAACCCTTATAAGCACTACTGTCGTGGTTCGCAATAACAATAACCTTCGCGCTGCTGCCTACCTTCTTGTTATTCTGATAATATACACTGTATTCCTTAGCATCAACTGTAGTTGTAACTTCCTTACCATCTACCGTTTCCACACGCTGCAGGGAAATCGAAGGCTTTACATAATCTCCTGTATAATAATAGGTCTTCTTGTCTGCATCATCGTAATTGTTGAATACAAGCTTGTAGCCGGTCAAATTCTCACGACTGTCAGGAGCGATAGTAAACTCTACTTCTCTTGTACCCTCAAACTTACCCTTACCGGTAAGAATAATCTTAGCCGTGGTCTTCTGATCTGCAGTACCCACATTATTCTCGTAGGTTACGGTATAATCCGTTCCTGCCTTCAGGGTATATCCAAGATAACCTGCTTTTACTGCCGGTTTAATAGCCTTGCCGGTATACCACTGGGTATCGATTGCAGATACCGTTACCAGCTTATCTGCCAGGCTGACCTTAGTATCCTCGTTGAAAATACTTGTAAAGGTCGCACCTACAGATACCTTATCATTGGGCATTACGAAAGTTGCTGTAGTAATTGCCTCTGCATTATTTGCATAAGTCAGGGTTGCAGTCTTAGTCTCAGCATTCCAGCTGTAGATTGCATTTTCACCGCCGTTTAACGCAAAATTCTCGCTGAGTGCATCACCTGTAACTACAATAGATGTCAAAGTATATTCCTTATCAGGCATCGCTGCGATTCTTACAATTTCACCACTCATTGCCTCTAAGTTGCTCACGGTCACATTACCGTTCTCTACCGCAGACACCTCTACATCATATGCACCATATAAGTACACATCATCAATACTTCCCCATGCACCGGACTTAGTGGTATTCACCTCCATGCCGACTACAACCGTATTACCGTCTTCAATCTTAATACCGCTGATTTCCGGATTGTTCCAGTTTAGCCAGCCGCTAAGACCTGCCTCAGCCTTGTAGCTTGCGCTTAATACCAAACCGGACTCTGTAGTCTCATACACATTTACATATGCATACTGGATGTCCTCAGAACCGGCTGAACCACCCTGAATGAATCCACCGTAGGTGTAGGTTCCCGGTGCCAGATTGGACAGGGTCTGCTCTACTCTGAACTTCATATAATCAGAACGATAGAAGTTTAAACCATAAGCACCTGATCTGGGGTTCTCTGTAGTAGGCTTTACTGTATATCCGGTAGACTTATCATCACCTTCATATGCTGCATCATAGACAAGCGTCCATCCTGTTGTATCATTTTCAAAACCGGGATTGGTCAACACATTACCTGTAGGAGTAACCTTCAACGTCAAAGTTACATTAAACTTCTCAGTTACAGTCTCTTCACCGGAGATATAGCTGCATTCCACAGTACCGTCAAGCACAAACTCACCAATATTGTCTGTATTAATGAGCTCCTTTTCGTCCTGATCCCACACTACAGCGTACTCCTTCACGGAATTATTATTGAAAGTTGCCTTTACAACAGACAATTCATCCCAGGGAATAGCTGCACCTACACTGACACTCTTACTCAACTGTGTCTCTACTTCAGAAATCTTTAAATCTGCCTTTGCACCGGTACGCATCAGTGCATATGCCTGTACAGTAGGAAGTGCGGTTCCGTCAAAATCAAACCACGCCTGATTATCAATGGCACTACCGCCGTACCACAACCCTGCATCAGAAGGATCGTATTCGGAAGAATAGCTGGATGCCCAACCGGAACCATATTCCTCCCATAATGCCTGATTTTTCTTATATTCTGTATTGTTCAAAGAACCGTCAGCGTTGTATGCATAGTACTTGGAAATCCACGCAGGCTCCCAGTAGAATACACCGATTCCGTTCTCGCCTACACTGTTTACTGCATTGACAACATCGCGCATTTCATTAGCCTGGCCCTGAACAGAAATCGCATACTGAAGATCCTGACCGCTGGTCTTAGGAGCAGTGTTGCCATGTCCGTCTCCGTCTTCCCATGTAGTAGTCCAAGATGTTTCCGCAACCATAACCTTCTTGTTGTAGGTTGTTGCCACACTTGATAAAACGGATGTCAAATTCGCAGTAGTTCCATGCCAGAAGGGATAGTAGGAACTTGCAAATACATCATAATCAACACCATTGTCAGACAGGTTCTTGGCAATATTATCAAATCCGTCCTGAGGATCTGTATAATGAACTGCCACAAGACAATTCTTGTCAAAAGCTCTTACTGCCTTGCTGCCTGCATTAAAAATCTCAGCCATGCCTGCCCATGTGGTTTCGCCGCAGATTGCATTATTGGTCTCATTACCAACCTGTACCATTCCCACATCCACACCGGCAGCCTTCAAGGTATTCAGGCTGCTCAGGGTATAGTCATAAACTGCCGTCTTCTTCTGCTCTAAAGTATATCCTTCCCAAGCCTTAGGTACATCCTGTTTTGCAGGATCAGCCCAAAAATCGGAATAATGGAAGTCGATGAGTACACGCATACCTGCGTTAGTAGCCAGTTTACCAAGTTCTACAGCCTTATCAAGGTCGTTATTACCACCACCATATCCGTTACCATTTCCATTGTAAGGATCATTCCATACACGGATACGTACCCAGTTGGTACCGCCCTTGTACAGCATGTTAAAGAATTCCTGATCAGAAAGAGCATTTCCATCCTGATCCTTGTACACTACGCCACTATCCTTAATTGAGATATAGGAGGATAGATCAGCACCTGTAATGAAAGTATCAGAAAGAGCAACTTTATCCACAAAAATCTCTGCCTCTACCGCACCTGCCGCCGTAAGCGCCTCTGTAGCTGCTTTCAACTTCATATAAGCTGCTGCAAGAGCTTCTCCTGTCGCTTCAGCATTTGCAAGCACTGTAGCCGCCTCTGTTCTTGCTGTCAGGAATGCATTCCAGCCTTCTGCATACTGACCTTCTGTCTCATAATCTTCTGTTGTATACTTGGCAACCTCATCATAATATGACTGAAGCATACCTCTAATGGTTCCGGCTGCCTCCAATGAAGTATAAGCCTTGACGTCTTTGATATAAACTGCATCGTTTTCTGCGTTTACAATTGCTTCCCAGATGGACTGGTTACTCCAGCTTTTAGAACATTCGAGCAAAGTGATAGGTGCAGTTTCTGCATCCACTACCTGCAAAATGGAAAGTCCCTGGTCCTCATCTGCATAGGCAGGATAGAAATCCAATGCAATACTATACCAGCCATATTCATCAGTTGCCTTAAATACCGCCTTGTCACCCCATCCGGTGGCAACTGTCTCTGCACCGGATTTTACGGCATAGGACTGTGCGCCGTCCCAAGGGCCGAACGCCAGTGTAACATCCTCCAAAGTCCAGTAATAGATAGTCTTATCCATTGCCAGACCTGCCAACGCCTTCATTGCACCATTCAAGGTATTATACGCTGCGGTAATCTCTGCCGCAGTGTTAGTTTCTGTAATCGCCTTGGCTGCGGTAAGTGCTGTAGCAAAATTTGCCCAACTCTCTGTGGTATAATTTGCTTCAACTAACGCATCTGCCTCTGCTATCAAAGCTGTCAACTCTGCAAAGGTTCTCTGCATGGTATCAGGATTTTCGGTTGTCACTGCGCCATCCTTAATCCACAACTCAGAAATGGTAGTATCAATAAACAACGGCCAAAGGTCTGTGTTATTCCATGTGGCATCGCACGCAAAAGCTTCTGTTGTAGTCTCCCCGGAAACTTCCAAAATCGTAAAACCGGTAGCTTCGGTCAGGTAAGCCGGCTTCACCTTTAATACCAGACTGTACCAACCTGAAGTTTCTGTCGCAACAAATCCGGGCTTATCCCCCCAACCGGTTGTCACAGTGGCTGCATCACTGGAAATAACATTTGCACCATCCCATATTCCCAGACCAATTGTAGTACCTTCTATAGCGCAGTAATAATAAAGAGTCTTAGTCACAGCCACTTCCACCAAAGCATCCATCGCAGCCTTCAGTGCAGTATAAGCAACTTCAATCTCTTCGTCTGTGCTTTCTTCTGTAACTGCTTTTGCCGATGTGAGCGCTGTAGTAAATTTGGTCCAACTCTGCGCTGTATAATCGGACTCCTTGAGTGCATCTGCCGTTGCAATTAATGCAGTTAAATCAGCAAAGGTCTTCTTTGCAGTGTCGGGATTTTCAGTATAGAAAACGCCTTCCTTGTAATACTTTTCGCCGTTTAAAAAGTGATTATAGGACTTCTCCCATTCACCATCCGCACTGGTTTCAATGTTACTAAAATTCATCAACCAGCCACCGGCATTGGTCATGTCTCCATAAATCTCAAAGGTTCCAACCGGCACCTTCGTAGTGATAGTCCACCAGTTATTACCTTCAGCTGTCAAAAGATATGCAGATTTTCCCCATACGGCGCCATCCACTGTCAATCCTTCAATTTCAGAAGAAGTCACCAGACAGGGCTCAGTACCGGTAGTATAAAAATGCATTTCCATTACATCAGTATAGGTAACGGTTACATCCTCACCGTCTCCGGAACCAATATCCGTTCCATCATCTGTTCCGTCATCCGTGCCATCATTGCTGCCCTCTGAATCACTAAGACTTGCAGAAAATGTTCCGCCCTTATAATATTTTTCACCGTCCAGGAAATGATTGTAGGATTTCTCCCACTCATTGTCTGCACCGGTTTCAATATTACTAAACTTCATCAACCAGTCACCGGCATTGGTCATATCTCCATAAATCTCAAAGGAACCAACCGGAACCTTGGTCGTGATAGTCCACCAGTTATCTCCTTCTGAAGTAAGCAAATATGCATAGTTCCCCCATACCGTTCCATCTGCTGTCAATCCCTCAATTTCAACAGATGTCACCAAACAGGGCTCTGCACCTGTGGAATAAAAATGCATTTCCATCACATCTGTATATGTAACAGTTGAGTCACCATCAGACACATTACCATCCGTTGTGCCACCGTCTTCAGAACCGTTACCTTCTGCCTCACTAATGCTTGCATAAAAAGTTCCGTCCTTATAGTAAAATTTATCTGCGTCAAATGCGGCTCTGATAACCGTATCTGTTTCTTCATATACATCTCCGGACAAAATCCAGGTAGACGGAGCCTCTGTCAACGCTCCATTCTCACCGATTGTGTCTGTGGGAATCGTAATTAAATCAAACTTTCCCCATGTTGAAGAATTGTCATATGATATTGAAACCGAATACCACCCCGGATTTTCAACATCTTCTTCCATCTTATAGTAAGATGTTCCCCATGCTTCATAGGTATAATCTGCAGTTTCCGCCACAGGTCCGTATACTCCCGGCCACTGTGCATTCTCACCTAACCGAACCGCAGGAACTTCTTCCCCTTCGTAGTAATAGTAAAATGTTTTCTCTGCAGCTTCCGCCTGCACCTGCATCTTAGGCAAAGTAATTCCCGACAAAATCACAGCCAATGCAAGCATCAAACTTCCCACTCTTCGAAACATTTCCCGTGTACGCCTAGAAAGTCTTCTCATGTTTTAACCTCCCTGAAAAAAGTTGAACAACCGTTGCGCAACCGCTTGCGCATCTCTTGCTTTAATCTTATCATTCTGAAAACTTTTTCACAAGGAGTTTTTTGTCGTACATTTCAACAATCTTTTGAATTGTATTTTATCTATTTATACCAAAAAGAGAGGTCAGATTCATTTATATCTGTACCTCTCTCTCAAAATTAGCACTTACAGTTAGTATACAACACAATATTTACTTACATAATGCCACATAACATAACAGCACTTTATATACTTTCCTTTCGAATATCCTCCAGAATATTAGCACTCTTTTCCCGATTATGTGCAGAAATTATAACTGCCATAAGTGCTATCGCTGCGGTTGTAGCTGCTACCAGATACACACCTACCGGTGCCCCCAAGTTTATCTGTCCAAACAATTCCACAAGAACTTTCTCAATCATAATAAGCACAGGAGTTGTAACTATTATCGCAATCATCACACTTCTCATAAGCACGCAACCGCCTTCAAGAAGAAGCATTTTTCTCATCTGTCTCTCCGTCATCCCCATGGAACGAAGAATCGCAAGCTCCTTTCTTCTGCCTGTAATTCGTCCTTTTGTAGAATTATAAAGATTTAACAGACATATTACAGATGTAAGTGCCACAAAGCATTTAAGTAATATTTCAATTACTGCATTAATGGCAGAAGTAATCGTCTCCATATCAAACAGGCTACTGGAAAGTACAATCAACCCTTCCCACACATCACTTCCCATTGTCTCAAGATGCATGGAATTTAAGTCACTATATAATTGAGAGGATTTGTCATGAAATTTAATATATAAATTCTTGGAATAATTATGTAAATCTGCTCCCTCGCCAACCAATTCCACATCAACCAATTCCTGCACCGTCTCACAATCTGTAATCAGCCAAAGCATGTCTGAATGAAACGTAAAATACTCTTGAAGCTGATTATTTGTAGCATATCCTGCTACCACCACCGGAACACTCTCATGCCCTTGAGTCGCTCCATTTAAAATACTCACCTCAAAAGTCTCTCCCACTCCAACCTTTGACATCTGCTCAATCTCATAAAATTTAAAATCAGCCTCCTTGCTTCCTGTAAAGCGCATGTTCTTTGTTGATACTTCTCCGGTTTGCATGATAATAACAGGTTTTACATTTTCATTATACATAATACTCTTATCCGCACCTGTAAGCTCCACTATTTTCTCTAACATAACATCATCAAAACCAATAAAATTTACATGGGGCTGAAGATTCTTTATATACTCATTCTGCTCTTCTGTAGAAACTCCATAAGCATCCATAACACCGGTACACGCATCCAGATATTCTTGGCTTAATATACTACTATCTCCCCGTCCAAGAAACATTCCGTTATAATACTCCACACAGGATTCTACTGATTCATCATTCAACACTCTTTCTTTTAATTCCTTATAATCCGGTTGTGCCAAATCATTCATATATACCGTAGCCATAAAGTCCGATTCCATCTTAACATTGATAGTTCCATCCTCTGACATAGCATAATTCACAATCGTAGTAAGCGCCTTTGAAGAATAGGTTGTAATAATCAGCACAATCATAAACATTGTAACCGCTCCGATTAATCCTCTGGTCTTCTTTTTTTCCCGGCTTATGGAATTTACTGCAAGTAATCCTTCCGCACCAAACAATCCCATTGCAAGCTTGTTCACGGAACGTTTTTTGGCTCCCCTGCCGACATTACCTCTAATACATTCTATTGGTCCAATCTTGCCAATCTTTCTGGCCGGAAGATATGCAGATATCCAAACAGTTACACCGGATAATACTACGATAAATGCTACCCCTACTAATGAAATCTCAAGTGAAACTCTGTCAATGCTCGTACTTGCATACATCCCCAAAAGTGTATCTAAATGAGGCTTTAATGCCATCATACCAATCTTCACCACCAAAAGTCCCATTACAAATCCTGCCGGAAGACCAACTACAAGTAATGAAAATGCCTCATAATACACACTGCTTCTTTTCTGCTTACCTGTTGCTCCCACCGATGAAAGCATACCTAAATACTT
Source organism: Lachnospiraceae bacterium (assembly GCA_015056885.1). Taxonomy (GTDB): domain Bacteria; phylum Bacillota; class Clostridia; order Lachnospirales; family Lachnospiraceae; genus Acetatifactor. Next base: position 12,657 of record SVFL01000021.1, on the reverse strand, counting down.
TGTTCTCTCTTCAAACGACATATTAAATACATTATAAATCAACACAACAGACGCAGCTACAATAAGTACCACAAAGAATACACTCATAAAAATAACAATACCATTAATGGTAGAATCCTTTGAATTAGCGGAAAAAGCCAGAAGCATACTATTGTATTCCATTTCGCAGTCTGCTCCAACAATCTTTTCCACAGCTGTATCATAATCACCATTCCTCTTAAGGTCAAATCGAATGGATATATTTTTTTCACTCCCACTAATCTGCACTCCATCATTATAAGTGAGTGCCGTATATCCTGCAGCATCTCTCTTTTCAAAAGAAGGTTTCTCGATAAAACCTACAATCTCATAAGTATTAGCAGCACCACTATACTCAATCTTCTCATAGAAATCATCATTTTCCCCATAGTAAGGGAAGCCTGCCGGTGCCTCCAAACACTGTCCCGGAGCCACCTGAAATCCCCCGGCAAACATTGTTGTAGTTTCCTGATCTATGGCCTTACCAATATATCGTTTAAATGTTCTTGCTTCTATAATATCTCCAATGTGAATATCTGCTCCATCCTCTACTGCTTCCCTGTTGAGAACAATCTCATTCTCCGTCTGTGGCAGTCTGCCTTCTACAACATTTATTTTATGCAGTTCAAAAGCACCCTCACTATAACTTTTGATTTGAATATAAGGTCTGTTTACATTGGCTGTTTGCGCAAACATTGCATAATCCAGATTCACAGATACACCAATCTGTTCCACATCATCCAGGTTACTGATTTGCTTATACTCATCATCTGTTACGTCATACACATTAATATGCCAACTGCCCCGTTCCAAAGTTGCCAGTTCTTCCAGATAACGGATTGCCGTATCCTTTCCAACAAATACACAAGTCATAAGCATCACCATAAATACAATACCAAGAAGGGTCGTTATGGTTCTTTTTTTGTTTCTCATCATATATTCTTTAGTTACTTTATGTACTATTTTATAGTTACCCATTAATTATCCCCTCCAAGCACACGGATTCTTTCATCCTTTGTAAGTCGTCCATCTTCAATGTAAAGAATTCTATCCGCCTGCAATGCGATGCTTTCATCATGTGTAATCAAAATCAAAGTCTGCTTATATTCACGGTTGGACTTTTTTAAAAGTTCCATGATCTCATACCCGTTTTTTCTGTCCAGATTACCGGTGGGTTCGTCTGCAAGCACAATCGCCGGACGATTAAACATAGCTCTTCCGATTGACACTCGCTGTTGCTGTCCCCCGGACAACTGGCTGGGAAGATTCTTTCTTCTATCAGTAAGACCAATCTGCTCCACAATCATATCCAGTCTTTCCTTGTCCATCTTGCGACCATCCAACAAATGAGGAAGTAAAATATTTTCATCTACATTTAACACCGGCATCAGATTATAAAACTGATAAATGAGACCAATCTGTCTTCTTCTAAAAATTGCCAGTTTATCCTCCTTCAGACCATGCATATCTGTATTCTCAATAAACACCTTTCCATCAGTCGGCTTATCCACTCCTCCAAGAATATGAAGAAGTGTAGACTTCCCACTTCCGGAAGGACCCACAATAGAAACAAATTCTCCCTTCTCCACACTAAAAGACACATCATCAAGTGCTTTGATTTTTGTATTTCCGGATCCGTATTCCTTAGTCAAATGTTCACATCTCAAAATTTCCATTTTATTATTCTCCTAAATTTCTTTTCTCAGCAGTTGTTTTCACAAGCTTGAATTCATTATAGCAAATTCCCGACAAAGCAAATGACTCCCTGATGAATTTTTCGTGACATTTTAGTCACTTTACATCATCCGGAAGTCATCTCTCTTGTCACCTATACATTTTAATTACAAACTTACTACCTTCTCCTACACTGCTCTCCACATTGATGGTCCCGTTTTGTCGCATAATTATTTGTTTTGACATAGAAAGTCCAATTCCCACACTACTATTTGATGATCCGGGAGCTTTGAAAAATCTTTTAAATATATTGGGAAGATGCTCTTTGGGAATACCCTCTCCGGTATCCTGAATGAGGATTTCAGTCGCAAGATTATTCTGCACAACAGATATACGAACACTGCCGCCTTCCTCAGTGTGTTCAATACAGTTTTTTACAATATTGGATATCGCTTCCCTCGTCCACTGCTTATCACAGCTGATATGAATTTCTTCTGAACAATCCATATAAAGTTCTACCCCTTTTACCTCTGCCATTATTTCAAAGGTATCTGTAATGGGGTCTAACATTTCTCTTAACCCAATCTCTTCTCTCTTCAACTCCAGCATTTCTGCTTCCAACTGAGACAGAGTCAAAAGATTTCTTACCAACCAGGTAATTCGGTTCGTCTGCTGATTAATCTTTTCTACATAATCCATTCTCTTCTCATCAGAAAGCTCCGGCGCTGCAAGAAGTTCTGTCATAAGTGTAATGGCTGTCATTGGCGTTTTAATCTGATGAGAAATATCAGATAACATATCCACCATATATTTCTTTTGCTTGCGCTCAACTGAATACAGTTCCTTCAGTTGAACTACCAACTTATAAATCTCACTTTGGAGTATTCCCAGTCGTCCCTCATTTGCAGACTCAGCAGCCGGCAATTCCAGATTATCCTGCACTTTCATAAGATATAATGTCAACTCATCTATCTTACGCTCTCTCTTTTTTTGCTCAACCAGACTGACTGTCAGATTTGTTAACAACGCAATGCTTAAAACAGCACACATAACCCACGGTTGTCTGATAACAATGCAAAGAACCGCCGCAATTCCTGCCACAATCAATTGTATCTTAAATTCCATTTTATCTCTTAAATTATCCCTTCAGCTAATCCATACGATATCCGATTCCCCGCACTGTTTGTATCAGCTGACTTTCCTCCGAATCTCCCAATTTTTTCCTAAGACGTTTGACATATACACTCAAAGTATTATCGTTCACAAAATCCCCTGCATCATCCCATATACGTGACAAAATCTGTTGTCTGGAAATAATCTCTCCTCTGTGTTGAATAAAAATCAATAATAATTTGTATTCCATAGCAGTAAGTACAATCTCTTCATTCGCTCTATAAACCTTGGCTGTATTTATATTTACCTGAGCATCACCCACATTGACGACTGATGCATCCTGCAAAACCACTGCATTGCCGCTTCTTCTAAGAATCGCCTTCATTCGAGCAAGAAGTTCCCTTATTCGAAAAGGCTTTGCAATATAGTCATCCGCCCCCTGTTCTAACGCAAGAACCGTATGTATCTCATCATCACATGCTGTCAGAAAGATAATCGGCATCTGACTCTTTTTCCGAATCTCCTTACATATGGTATATCCATCGCCATCCGGAAGATTTACGTCCAACAGACTGATATCAATAGCGGTATCCGATTGAATCAACTTTATCGCCTGTGCCTGTGTAGTCGCTTTAAGTACCTGATACCCTTCCTGTTCCAGAGATATACTTAACCCTTCTGAAATAATTTCATCATCTTCAACAACAAGTACTGTCATACATCTTTTATCCTTTTATCTCTTAATTTATCACCAACCGTCTTCCCCCGGCTTCGACGCTTCCGCAAAAGCCTTGAGCTTCGCATAAACTTTTCCGTGCACACTGTCCTTGGGAAATTCACCATATTCATCCTTTTCACCTGCCGGATAATTCATAAGCAGTTCAATTCCCTCATCAATATGTGAAATGGGATAAATATGAAAAACGCCTTTTTTTACTGCATCTACTACTTCATCATTTAGTACAAGTTCCTTGACATTAGAAATCGGTATGATAACACCCTGTTCTCCGGTAAGTCCCCGTTTTTTACACAGTTTAAAGAATCCCTCGATTTTCTGCGTAACACCGCCGATTGCCTGAATCTCCCCTTTTTGATTTACAGAACCCGTTACAGCCAGATTCTGAGCAATCGGCAATCCGGAAAGGGAAGAAATAATACAATAAAGTTCCGTACTGGAGGCACTGTCCCCGTCAATACCATTGTAGTTTTGTTCAAAACAAACTCGACAGGATAAAGCCATAGGAAATTTCTGTGCATATGTCTGCCCCAAAAAACCGGTAATAATCTGCACTCCCTTATCATGAGTATGTCCGCTCATACTAGCCTCTTTTTCGATATTGACGATGCCTGATTTACCAACATAGGTAGTCGCTGTAATACGGGATGGTGTACCAAAGGTATAACTTCCCATATCCAATACAGCAAGCCCATTAATCTGACCGATTTTTGCACCCTGGGTATCTATCATAATAACATCATCGTCCAGCATTTCATCCAATTTTTCTTCATACAGTTTCATTCGCTGCTCTTTCTCATAAATGGCTTTGCGAACATGTTCCACCGTTATAATCGATGCATTTTCCAGCTTTGCCCATGTATATGCTTCCACTAAAATCTCCGCTAAATAATTAAAACGAGTGGACAATTTATCCTGATTCGAAACCGAACGAGATGAATATTCGATAATCTCACAGATTGCACTCACATCAAATTCCAATGTTTTCTCCCGATCTACAAATCCCTTAATAAACCGGGTAATCTGTAACATATTTTCATTTGTGCGAGGCATTTCATAATCAAAATCCGCACGAATCTTGAAAAATTTATCAAATTCTTCATCACAATCACTCAAAAAATCGTAAAAATAGGTACTTCCTATCATTATCACCTTGAACTCTATCGGAATAGGCTCCGGTTTTAAGACGGGTGCCGCAGTGCTACCCTGCATTTCTCTTATGGAATCAATATCAATTTCTTTGGTCTTAATCACACTTCGAAGTGCATCCCATGCATGCGGTACAGACAAAATATCATGGGCCTGAACAATGAGATAACCACCATTTGCCTGATGAAACAATCCACTCTTAATCTTCATAAAATCGGTAGTCAGGCTTCCGAACTCGCTATCATATTCAATTTCACCCATTAAATTATTATAGGTGGGATTAAAAGTCACCATTACCGGTGCCCCTTGTGTCTGAGAGTGGTCAACAATCAGATTCACACGGTATCTTAATGTAATATCTTCTTCCTGCTTCTTGCCCAACAAAGGAAGTAACGCTGAAAGCATCTCTTCCTCCGATTGTTCTTCTTCCACAAAATAGTCCAAATTATCCAATATGTCTTTCCGAACATCATTGATATAGGAAACCGCACGGTCATAAGCTTTATAATTTTCTAACAAATCTTCTATATGATGTCCAATCGCAGCCATTCCCACTTTATGATTTAATTCCTCTACCTGCTTGTCACATTCTTTTCGCAGTTTGTGAATTTCCCTCATAAGTGGTGAAATTTTTTCCTGAAGAGTCTGATTCTTTTTCTCTATCATTACTTTCTCTTCCTCTGACAGAACATCATAACTCTCATTTTCCACCGGTTCACCGTTTACAATGGGAATAAAATAAATACTGGAATCCATACTCTTTAGCATGAAGTCATACTCATCCGCAAGAACACTCATCTCGTCAAACATTTCATCCTGTTTGTCTTCAAACCCATGTACAATCACCAGTTTCTGATGCTGATAATCTTCACTAAGAAATGCTTTTGACAACTCTTTCTGAACCTGTACAACCAACTCCGCCATATCATCTTTGAAATGTTTGCCAATCCCTGCCTCAAAACTGATTGCCTGCGGTTTCATCGGATTTTCAAAATTATATACATAACACCAATCTCTGGGAACAGGTTCCGTTTCAGCCAGCTTTTGGGCACTATTCACGGCATATGTAGTCTTCCCTGTACCGGAAGGACCGGACATATAAATATTATAGCCTTTCATTTTAACTGCCAGACCAAACTCGAAAGCCTTTACAGCCCGCTCCTGACCAATAATTCCATCTAACGGAGTCAGTTCAGCTGTAGATTGAAAAGAAAAATCACTGGGGGAGCAGTTGTTTTTCAGTTGCGTATAATCCAATTCATATTTTTTCTTCATAGTCGGTCTCCTTCCCGGACAAAATGATTATTTTCTGTCCTCTGCAATAGAACCCAACAGATTATCTAATTCCTATATATATAATTATATAATATCTGATTTATTTTACAATCCCCTGATATGATTATCTAAAAAATCGCACTATTTCACCGAATAAAATAACAAAAACCCTGAATTTCCCAGGGTTTTTTCTTTCTTAATCTTGTTCCGTTCCTTTTAGATAGATAAGTCCTCCAAAAAATATTGTAAGAAAAATCACAAATCCATCTACAGTAATAGCTTCCTTTCCGGTAGATGCTTTTTCCGGATTAGACTTTTTATAGTATACCGTTATAGGCCTTCCCTCATTTGCCGAGGAATTACCTACCTTGAAACTTTTTTCATAAACCACATCATCCACAGTATACTCTATGGTCATAAACGTATCATGATGTACACTTCTATTTCGAGAAGAAGTATTATTATGTGTTTCCCACACCTGTACATCCTTCACATAACCTGTTGTCACCTCTGATGTAGCAATAAATATAGCACTCCAAAGTACCATAACTAAATTAAAGACCAGCATAAGTATACCTAAACCCAGGATAATCGCCCCAAGTTTTTTTGTGCTATTGCTAAATAACATATTGTCCCCCCTATATTGCCTTACTATTTCTGATTTTTTATTATAACAGAATAATTTATTACCTACAATATACAAAATGCATGGTTTGTTCTTATTGCATTATAATAATCATTACCATTCCGGCCAACAATATCATAATACCCGGAACGATGTATTTTCGGGGATGATGATACAAATCACTCTCCAATTTCCAGTTCTTTAACGGGAAAAACCACTCCATGGCCACCGATAAAACAGCACTGATAACTGCAAACCCAACAGCCAACACCATCATCAAAACACCTATATTTCCACACTGCAGCCTCCAGCTCAATAAAAAGAGACTATTAACAAATAGATTCACACCGGCTAAAAAAACAGCATACTTTACACAAAAGCGCATCCCTTGTCCGGGTAACATTTTTATCGCCTGCTGTAAATCCCTATCTACAGACAATAGTATGCAAAGCGGTGTATTTATACAAAGAATTCCAAATCCTATAGGTACAACCGGCATATCTTTGATCTGTTGTAACATAAGTGGCAACAATATAGCCACACCACATAATCCGACTGTATTGATTAAGTAATTTTTATTGGTACATAAATAACGCATAATATACAAAAACATATTACCACTCATTTGTCTTCTTTGAAGGATGGATTTCACCTTAACCGGATAATAAAAGGCATACGCATCCTTCCAAAAAACACAACGATTCCTACATGTGTATAATGCCATGGAAAACAGACAGGCCATTACAGCTACAAGCAATACAAGCATAATCTGTTCCGGTCTCCATACTCCCAATGCCCAAAATATCGCAAATACAATACTGCTTTTATTCACAAGAACATATATGCACATTGCTAATACATAAGAACCTACAAATTCCCTTTGCTCAAACGGCAGAATCAAAACAGCTTCCAGATTACGAGAATTTTGATGAGAAGACAACGCCTGCCACATAATCCCCAAAGGAAAGGTCATGCAGACCAGATATAACACAACAGGTGCAATATTCATTTTTATTTCCGCAAAATATAAGCCGAAATACACAACCAGAGCTACTGCCATACTTCTCTTTAATCCTTCAAAATGAGCACCAAATAATTGTTTTCCAAATACACTAAACAGTTTCATGCTCTCCAAGCACCTCCCTGATTGTAACTGCATCAATTTCTTCTTTTTCAAATTTCTTTCTTATTTCACCATTTTCCACAACCAATACCCTGTCTGAGGTCAGACAGATGCTTTCCAAAATGTGAGAGGCGAACAAAAGGGTACCATGTTTTTTGTAATTTTCCATACAACGATACAAATACTCCGTACTCTGGAAATCCAAACCGTTCACCGGTTCGTCCAACAGTAAAAGCTCCGGTTTCAGCGCAAATGCCGTAATCAGATAAGCTTTCTTTAAATTACCCGTGGATAACTCCTTAAAACAAATATCCGTATATTCACGAAATCCAAAACCGTCAATTAACGGCTCCACATCCGTCAGCTCTTTTCCATATGCAGACGCAATATAAGAGCTATATTCCCTAAATGTAAAATATTGAAATGAATGCTCTTCTGCAAATACCGCATATCTGGTCTTCTTAAATGAATTATCCCGCAAAACAAGAGGTTTGCCATGCCATTTACATTCCGTAGCACGGTATTCCTTCATCAGGCCACATAATGTTTTCATAAAAGTAGTTTTTCCGGCTCCGTTTAAACCAATCAGCCCCACAACTTCATGGCTGTTTAAACGAATATCAAATCCGGATAATACAGGCTTGTCTTTGCTGTAACCCACTGTTAAATCATTCATTTCTAAAAGTATTGAATTTCCCATATTTACTTACCTTCATCCTTTTTCCAAATGCTATATGCGCTGAACAGAAAAGCAACTCCCATTACACCAAAAAAGATTACCATGGAAAAATTTAATGTAACGGCACTAACAATTGCTGCTGCCAGCCAAACCAAACCGATTACCAATCTCATTAACATATGTCTCATAATGTACCTCCAAAAAGTTTTGTTTATTGTTTACAGGTACATCATATAATAAAAAACGACCGACTGCCTAAATGTCCGCAATTGGTCGCTTTTTGTCCGCAAATGGATCCTATCAATGATAAAACATGGTAACTACTGCCCTAAATTTATTCTCCTTAAAAGTAGTTTCCAATGTGCCGTCATACTGCTCCGCTGCAGCAAGCACACTTTTTAGCCCCCATCCATGATGTGTTTTATCATCCTTAGTTGTTTCCGGCACCCCATTTTTAAGCACCGGTTCTTTAGCACAACTATTCTCTACTTTAATAACCAACATATGATTAATTCGCCTAATCGTAAGATTAATAAAACGATTCTCTTCACATGCTTTAACTGCCTCTATGGCATTATCCAAAAGATTACCCAGTACTGCCGTCAAATCAGCACTACGTATATTCGTATTGGGAGGGAATTCTATGTTTACCTTTGATTCAATCTTTTCTTCCTTCATAACAGTTAATTTACTGTTTAACAGATAATCAATCGCCTCATCACCTGTCCATACGGTTCTTGTAATATTCCGTATGGGTGCCTGCAATTCATCCAAATACTGCAGAGCCTCTTCCATCCTGCCCTGTTTAATACCGGACCGTATAACCTCCAGATGATTATGTAAATCGTGATATAATCTGGCATTAGCCGTATATATACGATTTATATTCTGATAATCTTTCTGCAAAAGTTCCTTTTGCTCCGTCTGCAGTTTCGCCACCATCTTTTCCATTTCATATTGATAGGTAAGCCTGTAAACCAGAATCGCAAAAATAAAAATAATAGCCCACAGCATATGGAAAGAAACTTCCTCGCTGTCCAGAACCACAATACTCTGTTCCGAAATAACAATCATCGCAAACAATGTAGCGATTGCAATCCCACTGGCCAGGCAAAATCCCCTGGAAGCATCATAATCTTTTAATCCCGTCCAAACGGTAAGTCCCAGTATCAAAAGTCGCACACACCATACAGCCGGCATACCTTCTGCCAAATCCTGTGAGAAATAATTCTCACTACACAAAAGTGCCCATACAACCGAAACAATAAACTCCCACAAATATACTCCCACTTCATAAAAAATAATCAAAAATAAACCTCGTCCCGGTTTACGATTACTTGTAAAATACACTAAACCAAACAGCAATGCCCCCTCTATCCCCAGCAACTGATAAGGAAGCAGTGAAAATTGTGTACACATTGTTACCGCAACTGCAACACCTACACTGTAACTATATGTTTTTTTCCCCAGCTTTGGAAAGCCCTGAATTTTATGAATCAGATACAAGCAAACACTGTTTCGAATTAAGTTTGTCAAAAAAAGTGAAATCCACACATACCATTCCATCAAATATGTTCTCCCCAAAATTGTGCTATATATTGTTTCACTCCCTGCAAATGAGATCTGCTGATGGGAAGTGTTTCACCATTTTCCAAAAATACCATAGAATCATTAATCTTGATAATATGTATAATATTAATAATACAGCCTCTTTCTATGAAAATAAATTCCGGTGCATTTATTTCCTCATATACCTGTTGCAAGCTTTTCCTCACTTTTGAAATACCATTTACAGCTACAATACTTGCATTTTTACCATCTCGTTGTATGTAAATAATATCCTTATAACGAATGCGCTCCATGCGATTATTTGTTTGAATGGTATAATCCTGACCTGCTTCCAGTTCAATCAGTCCTGCCGCGTCCTTTACCGCCATAGCAAGTCTTTGTTCAATATCATTTTTGGGCACATATCGAAATATGGACAACTCATAAGCATCAATAGCGTATTCCACATGGGATGTGATAAAAATTATTCTGATATTCGGCAAATATTCCTTCACCTTTTGAGCAATCTCCATACCGGAATATTCCGGCATTTCAATATCAAGCAATAACAAATCATAAAAAAATCCATCCTCTGCTATATCAGCCAAAAGATTACTACTTTTTAGGTAAGTTGTAATTTCAAAAGCAATCCCACACTTTTTAAGACTATCTTTTACAACATCTTCATTCCCAGAAACCATTGTCTGTTCATCGTCACATATTGCAATTTTTATCATATATCAACCTCTAATTCTTGATTTTATCGAATTTCCCCTACAACCAATCACACAGAATTGTCTTACTTCTTTTTTGTAGGTGCAACCAGCAGAACTCCTGTTACAATGGCGTATAAACCATACAACACCCAAGTAATTGTATTACTCCAAGGAAAACTCATTTCAGGATGGTTCAATGCAAATACCACAAATGCGATGGCTATTACAGCCATTACCAAACCAATAATTCTTGAAACATTCTTTTTCATATAATCACACTCCTTCGTCAAAATCCCTTATAAATTATATCACACACCATGACATAAATCATCAAAAAGAAGGCCGCTTGGCCTTCTCTTAATTACCATGCTCTAACATATTTTCCAAAAATATCTGAATGTGTCAAGTAAGGGACAAAAAATATTAGCCATTACAAAGAATTTACTCTTCGTAATGGCTATACATATGCTTCATATTATCGAACTTTTATTATCCCTCCGATGAATAAATAATTGTAGTATCAAAACAAATTACCATTTTTTCTCCCATGTCAACAGATACTTCTACCATAGTACCATTGTCTGTTTTGCATAATGCTGAATAATATGCACGGGCGTCATCGATGCTACCATTGTTAAGATATGCCAAGCCCCAATCCTGGGCAAATACTTTTTCCACATTTCCCAAATTTAAGTCATTGGTAACAAAAGAGGCGATCATCGCATCGTATTCTTTCTGCTCTTCTTCTGAAAGTTCATATTCAACAGGGTCATACGACATTACCTTTTCCCATCCGTTTGAATAATCACCTAAATTCTGATTTAAATAAGAATATCCAAACACCTCTCCGGTCACACTATCCACCATAATTAAATACTGGTGTTTGTCAAATAAAACCCACACTTGATAGTGCTTGGAATCCATTTCATATTCCCTTACGGTTGCGTCTTCTGCCGGTTCTCCGCCCAAAATACAAACCTTCCCGTCTGTTGTTTCAAGTTCCACTATCGGTTCACACGCTTCTCCACCCTCAAAGTCTCCTTCAGTGCCAACCAACGACACCTCAATCTCACAATTACTCATATCCTGGCCGGAATATTTTTTAATGGTATCCTGAAGAATTGGTAGCAGTTTTCCCAACCCTAAATCTTCTTGGGTTTCTTTTTCTAAATATTTGTCACCCTGCCAATATTCAATGGTGTAATTATCCCATACGATTCTGTAACTGTTTTTAGCTTCTGACACAATTTGTGCACCTTCCGGTAAATAGATGCTTTTTTCCTCCTGCCAAACCTGATTCACCGGATTTGCAATGACTTCCTGCGCACCTTCCTCAAGAATTATATCTTCCTTTTGTTCTACCTGTGTTGCCACCTCACTCTGCATGGTTTTTGCCATACAGACCTTCAAACCACCTGCTCCGCATAATGAAATTCCCAATGCTACTGCTAATGTTAATAATACTCCTTTTCTCGTTCTCATATTATTTCTTCCTTCCGTTTTTTATTTTGATTTACCATGGTAGGTATAGGATACCTGTTCGTTTTTACCACACAATAATAAAAAAGTAATCAAACGGTAAACTTTTTCGGAAAGAGAATTGTAATGATTGTTCCCTTATCTATTTCTGATTGAATCTCCATCCGGGCATTGTGATATTCTACAATCTGACTGCACAATGCCAGCCCAAGACCGGTTCGCCCTGCTTCACGGCTTCTTGCTTTATCCACCCGATAAAACGGTTCCCTTACACGCTTTACCTGCTCCTTGGTCATGCCACAACCATTATCTTCTACATAGATACGAAGGTTTTCCCCCTCTTCTTCTACCCCCCATGCAACAATATCGCCTCTTTCACAAGCATAGACAGCATTTTGAATCAAATTACACAATAAACTAAACAGCAATACTTCATTAGCATATATGGTATCTACGTTTCTGCTACAAGTAAGTGTAACTCCCTTCTCTTTGCACAATGATTCCATACGCTTCTTGATCTGC
>SVFL01000103.1 GCA_015056885.1 Lachnospiraceae bacterium | reverse complement strand
CTACATAAGGTGCCAGATCAAGCACACCACCCATGTTTGCATAAGACTGGATTGTTGCATAGTCATAGGTCAAGCAGATATCCGGTGCATCACTTGCTGCAAGCAGGTTGTTAATCTGTTCCACCTCAGTCCAACGGGGAACTGCCACAAATTCAACCTCTACATTATGATCTTCCAGCATACCTTTCTTGATGTAATCGGTATACATGTTGTTAATAGGGTCTGAACCACCATCATTACCACGATCGTATACTTCTACGGTAATCTTTCTGGTTTCTACAAATTTTCCATCAACGATTTCGCTGGGATCAGCGGTTACAACAGGTGCAGCATTTCCGCCGCCGTTCTGTCCGCCGGTTGTGTCCACAGCTTTGTCTCCACCACATGCTGCCAATGACATGGTCATAAAGCAAGCAAGCAGTAAAGAAAGAACTTTCTTCTTCATTTCCTTTTTTCCTCCCTTTATATTAAAATGAATAGTAAAATGTATTGAATGAAACGGATTAAACAATCCGATTATTCCTTAACTGCACCCATAGTTACACCATGAATAAAATATTTCTGCAACCATGGATAAATCAACAGAATGGGCACCGTAGAGAACATTACAATGGCTGCCTTTAATGACTCTGATAAGCCCGGTGTAGAGAAGCCTTCCTGAGTTGCCACTTCCACACTGTTAATATTATTCAGGATGTTGTACAAGAGTAACTGCAAAGGATATAAATCCTTATTTGTTACATACATCAATGCATCTGAGTAGCCGTTCCAACGCCCTACAGCATAGAACAATGCCAATGTGGCAAATACAGGTTTGGACAAAGGTACATAAATACTGGTCAATATCTTGAAATAGCTTGCACCATCAATCTCTGCCGATTCCCTTAAGCTGTCCGGTATACCATAGAAAAAGCTTCGCATAATAATCATGTTATACACACTCATGCAACCGGGAATAATAAGTACCCAAGGGGTATCCAATAAATGTAGGGACTTCATCAGCAAATAATTAGGAATGGTACCTGCATTAAAAAACATAGTGATGGTAATAAATATATTGATAAATGAGCGTCCCTTTAAATTCGGGAAAATAAGCGGATATGCACAAAGTGTGGTCATGGTTAATGAAACCACTGTACATACCAAGGTCAAAATCACGGTCCAGATAAAGGAACGGATGTATTTCGGGTCTCCCAAAACCGTCATATATGCATCAAAATTGATTCCTTTTGGTATCAGATAAACTTCACGCTTAATCAAGAAATCCGTACCACTCAGCGAACGTGCCAGCAGGTTTAACATAGGAACCAGACAGCATATGCTCACCAGAATACATATTATTACAAAAAACCAATCGCCAATCTTGGCTCTTTTTGATCGAATCATTTCAATTTCCTCCTGTCTCTTCCTTACCAAATTCCTCGTTCGCCAAGCTTACGTGCAAGCCAGTTAGCCAACAGCAGGAAGAACACACATACAATGGACTGGAATAAACCAACAGCAGTCGTCAGAGAGAACTGCAATCCCTTAATACCAATCTTGTATACAAAGGTAGAAAGTACATTCGCCACGTCCATAACCAGCTTATTCTGTAATGCAAACGGACGATCAAATCCACTTCCCAGAATATTACCAAGATTCATTACCAAAAGAACGACTATCGTAGGTTTAATACCCGGTAAGGTAACATGCCACATCTTCTTAAATCGCCCCGCACCGTCAACAGACGCAGCTTCATATAATTCCGGATTAATACCGGCTATGGCTGCCAGATATACAATGGAGTTCCATCCAAAACTCTGCCATACACCCAGACCGATGTAGGTTCCCACCCAATGTGACGAACTATTTAAAAAGGGTACCGGTTCAAAGCCCATATTCTGTATAATCATATTGATAAAACCGGTAGAGGGTGCAAACAACTGCAGCGCCAAACCATAAATGATAACCCATGAAAGGAAATGAGGCATATATGCTATGGTCTGAACCACACGTTTAAACCGCTTAAACACTAACTCATTCAGAATCAATGCAAAAATGATAGGCGCCGGGAATCCGATGATTAAATCCAACAGATTCAAACTGACCGTATTACGAAGTGCAAAGATAAAGTCTCTATTATTAAACGCCTTAATAAAGTACTCCATACCATTGTTCTTTGCTAACGGCATCTCCCAGACACTCATTCCCAGCTTATACTTCTTAAATGCAATCTGTATATAAACCATAGGTATGTACTTGAAAACCAATAAATACAGCAATGGCAAAGCCAACAATGCATACAGCTGCCAGTAACGTTTCATATATACACCAAAAGACTGCTTTCTCTTTGGCAATTTCTTCATTTTTTCTTTACTTTCTTTTTCCATTTTTTCACTCCTACGCGAACAAGATGTGTATTTTATCTCTTGCTTCCTAGTGAATTATACCACATATTTCCTGCACCATAACGACACAAATTGCTCAATATCATGCAAAAATTGCTATTGTAAGCGTTTTCATGCCCATTTTTTGTTGTCGACAAAACTGTGAAATATCTGATACAGCTTCTTGTTTATCACCGCATTCTGTGGTATACTAATCCGTGTATTGTATTTTTAAGCTGAGGTGAACCCATGAAAATCGGATTTGACAATAAGAAATATCTGACCATGCAATCAGAGCATATTATGGAGCGCATTGCGCAATTTGACAATAAGCTGTATTTGGAGTTCGGAGGCAAGCTTTTTGATGACTTTCATGCTGCCCGTGTGCTCCCCGGCTTTGCCATGGACAGTAAGCTGCAGATGCTGATGCAGTTAGCAGACCAGGCCGAGATTGTCATGGTAGTAAGTGCTGATGATATCGAAAAGAATAAAGTCCGTGGGGACTTAGGGATTACCT
Organism: Lachnospiraceae bacterium; assembly: GCA_015056885.1. Taxonomy (GTDB): domain Bacteria; phylum Bacillota; class Clostridia; order Lachnospirales; family Lachnospiraceae; genus Acetatifactor. Next base: position 3,264 of record SVFL01000103.1, on the reverse strand, counting down.
ATGATAATGATGTGATTCGTCTGGCAGATGAATTTCGTGCCCGCGGTTTGTATGTAGGTAGTGTAGTTCTCACCAAGTATGCAGACCAGCCTATGGCAAAACATTTTCAGAAACGTCTGGAGAATCTGGGCATCAAGGTATATCACCACTACATGATTCCCGGTTATCCCACTAATACTCCACTGATTGTCAGCGAAGATGGTTATGGAAAAAACGACTATATTAAGACCTCCAGACCCTTGGTCGTAGTCACCGCTCCCGGTCCCGGCAGCGGCAAAATGGCAGTTTGTCTGTCCCAGCTTTATCACGAGCATAAGAGGGGCATCCATGCAGGTTATGCCAAATACGAAACCTTCCCTATCTGGAACCTGCCGCTAGACCATCCGGTGAATCTTGCTTATGAAGCAGCCACCGCCGATTTAAACGATATAAACATGATAGACCCCTATCATTTACGTGCATATAATGAAGCTGCCGTAAATTATAACCGTGATGTAGAAATTTTTCCTGTACTAAACGCTATCTTTATGAAAATCTATGGAAAGAGTCCCTATGCTTCTCCCACCGATATGGGTGTAAACATGGCCGGCAAATGCATCTTTGATGACGAAGCCTGCCGAGAAGCCTCCCATCAGGAAATTATCCGCAGATACTATAGTGCTTTGGTAGGCGTTGCAAATGGTACAAGCACTACGGAAGAATTAAACAAATTACAGCTATTAATGAGTCAGGAGAACTTATCTCCTTCCGACCGTCCTGCCGTAAAACCCGCCTTAGAGCGTTCTGCGAAAATCGGAGTACCGGTAGTAGCTATCGAGCTTCCTGACGGTCGCATCATCACCGGCAAGACCGGCGATTTGCTGGGTGCCAGTGCTGCTGCTTTGGTCAATACCCTTAAGGTGTTAGCAGACATTCCTCATGAGAAACCGGTATTATCACCGGATGCCTTATCACCTATCCAAACCCTGAAAACCCGCTATTTGGGCAGTAAAAATCCCCGCCTGCATACAGACGAGGTATTGATTGCACTATCCGCCACAGCAGCTTCCAACGAAGATGCCACTCTGGCCCTGAAGCAGCTTCCTAAACTAGCAGGCAGTCAGGTACATTCCAGCGTGATGCTTTCCTCCGTGGACATCCGCACCTTCAAGAAATTGTTCTGCGATGTAACCTGCGAGCCCAAGAGTATATAACACCAAAATTCCCCAGCCCATGAAAATATGGACTGGGGTTTTCTATTTGCTTCTTGGTACCATGTCAACATTCTCAAACAGGCAATTAGGGACATAACATCCTACCGCAGGATGCTCTCGCTTCGTGCAAAACGTAGCGGCACTAAGCTCGAAGCCGCAAGCGGCTTAACCTCGCTAAGGGCCGACGTTTTGCAAGACCTGCTTGTAGGAAATTATGTCCCTATTGCCTTATTGGTATAAATTTTCCGAGGTACCAAGAAGCAAATGAAAACCACCGCTAACACACTAAATCGATCGCTTCCTGTATATTGCTGACACCGATTACTTTCATATTGCCTGTGGTCTTGATACTCTTTACGCAAACCTTGGGTACCACGCAGATTTCAAAGCCCAGCTTCTCTGCTTCCGCCACTCTCTGGGCTGCCATATTCACAGAACGCACCTCACCGCTCAATCCCACCTCACCGAAAGCCATCAGTTTGGGACTTAACGTCACATTCTTAAAGCTGGATACGATAGCCAGCACGATGCCCAAATCAATGGCGGGCTCTACGATTTTCATGCCGCCGGTAAGGTTCACATAGGCATCACAGCCTGCCAACTGTATGCCACATCGTTTCTCCAATACTGCCATCAGCAAATTCACACGATTAAAATCCGTACCTGTGGTTTGTCTGCGGGGAATTCCGAAATTGGTCTGGCAAACAAGAGCCTGTATCTCCAAAAGCAACGGTCTGCTTCCCTCCAAGGAGCAGGCTACTACGGAGCCACTGGCATCCGTAGGGCGACCTTCCAGCATATACTGGGAAGGGTTCTGCACCTCTACCAAGCCTTCCTCACGCATCTCAAAAACACCGATTTCATTGGTGGAACCAAATCGGTTTTTCACTCCGCGTAGGATTCGGTAGGAAGCATGTCTGTCCCCTTCAAAATACAGCACCGTGTCCACCATATGTTCCAACACTCTGGGACCTGCCACGGTTCCTTCTTTGGTCACATGACCCACGATAAATATAGCCACATTTAACCCCTTGGCAAGCTGTAACAAGGTACCGGTGGACTCTCTTACCTGAGAAACACTTCCCGGGGCTGCAGATACATTTTCATTATACATGGTCTGGATAGAGTCTATCACTACTATCTTAGGATTTTCCCTATGAATCACCTCTGCAATAATATCCAGATTGGTTTCGCAAAGAAGCAACATCTCTTTTTTGAAGGTCCCGATACGGTCCGCCCGCATCTTAATCTGTACCTGGGACTCCTCTCCGGAGATATAGAGTACTTTCTGTCCCTTTCCCGCTAACATCCGACAAGTCTGCAAAAGCAAGGTAGACTTACCGATTCCCGGGTCACCACCCACCAAGGTTAATGAGCCCTGTACGATACCTCCACCCAACACACGGTCCAACTCTGCGATTCCGGTTTCTATTTTGTCCTCCTCCTGTATGGTCACTTCAGCCAGACTGGTTGGAATCGCCTTGCCTAAACCGGCTACGCTTTTCCCTATATTTTTTGAGGAAGTCGCACGAACGACTTCCTCTACAAAGGTATTCCACTCTTTACATCCGGGACACTGTCCCATCCATTTAGAAGACTCAAATCCACAATTCTGACAATAAAATATGGTTGCATTCTTACTTTTTGCCATTCTCTACTCCTATGGATTATGCCTCAACAATTTTTACGCTTACATCCTCGGTCTTTAAGTCGATGCTTACACTCAGCTTACCGCTTAAATTAGTCTTTACCGCACCGATAGAATTGCCCTGCAGGAATACCTCATATTCGGTATCCTCCTTTAAGCCAACAGTCACCTGTGTACTATGAGCGCCTTCTGCCAAAAAGGTTACACCCTCTGCGGTTTCTGCAAACTCATGCACTGTGGTTCCGGGAACCGACTCGTATAAAAACATGCCGTTCTTCTCAAGCTTGGTGATTTCCTCAAAGGTCTTTACCTTGTACAAATCACCCATATGGGCAAAATCCTCTACCTTTTTCTTGTCTCTCAGCTCATAATTTCCAAAGCTGATGGTTCCGTTTTCTTCGCTACGAAGCAATTCTTTTACTA
>SVFL01000102.1 GCA_015056885.1 Lachnospiraceae bacterium | reverse complement strand
GATCAGTTTATGGAGACGCCTGTTTGCTATGGAGGAGCCATTAATCAGGGACGTAGAAATCTGGACGTGGAAATCGGCCGCGTGAAAAAGAAAATGGAGGCAGGAGCTACATTCTTCCTGACCCAGCCGGTGTCCACCAAAGAGGGTGTGGAACGGCTTAAGCGGATTAAGGAAGAGACTGGTGCGCGAATTTTGTGTGGTATCATGCCTTTTGTCAGTCTGAAGAATGCCACCTTCATGAAAAATGAGATGACCGGTATTGATGTGACGGACGAGGTGTTGGCGCGTTACCGCGAAGATATGACAAGAGAAGAGGGTGAGGCAGCAGGTATTGCTCTTGCCAAAGAAATGATGGCGCTCACAGAGGATTTTGTAGATGGATATTACTTTTCCTTCCCTTTCAACAGGGTGAGTATGCTGGAGAAGATTCTGGGATAGGACAGCAGATATTTATAGAAAATTGACAAAAGAAGACTTTTTTATGTATCTAATTGTGTGCATAAAAGGGTCTTTTCTTTTTAGCTGTTTTTTGCTATCATAGTGAATAGGACTTTTTTCTTGGTGTAATATTTTTCTGAGGAAGAATTCCAAATTCCAGAAACTAAAGTGAAAAGCAAAAGAAAGGAACAGAAAATGGAAAGTGACAGTACTTCGCTGATAATAATTATTGTTTGTATTGTAATGTCAGCGTATTTTTCAGCAACGGAGACCGCTTTTTCCTCGCTGAACAAAATCAGAATCAAGAATATGGCGGAAAAAGGTAACAAGAAGGCTGCTTTGGTAATGAAGCTTTCGGATAACTATGACAGTGTTTTGTCTACCATTCTAATTGGTAACAATATCGTGAATATTCTCAGTGCATCTTTGGCAACTATTTTGTTTGTGAAATTGTTGGGAGATGAACTGGGCCCCAGTGTTTCGACGGCTGTGACAACTATTGTAGTATTGATATTTGCGGAGGTTACTCCTAAGAGTATTGCGAAGGAATTTCCTGAAAAATTTGCTATGTTTTCAGCACCTTTTTTAAAGTGTCTGGTAGTATTGTTGACTCCGTTCAATTTCTTGTTTGGACTTTGGAAGAAGTTGTTGTCTTTGATTTTTAAGGCAGAAGAAGATAGTGGTATCACGGAAGAAGAATTCCTTTCCATCGTGGAAGAAGCAGAGCAGGATGGCGGTATTGATGAGCAGGAGAGTATGATTATCCAGAATGCTATGGAGTTTACTGAACTTGTGGCAATGGATATTCTGACACCCAGAATTGATATTACCGGTGTGTCTACTACTGCTACTAAGGATGAGATTGCAGAAGTTTTTACAGAGACTGCATATTCAAGATTGCCTTTGTATGAAGAAAATATTGATCACATTGTGGGCATTATTTACCACAAGGATTTCCATAATCATATTTATAATACCGATAAAGGAATTACAAGTATCATCAGACCAGCAATCTTTGTTCCTAAGACCAAGAAGGTCGGTGTGTTGCTGAAGGAATTGCAGCAGAAAAAATCTCATATTGCCGTTGTGCTGGATGAGTACGGCGGAACGGTAGGTATCATTACTCTGGAGGATATTCTGGAGGAGCTTGTAGGAGAAATCTGGGACGAGCATGATGAGGTGAGCCAGGATATTATTGTGAAGTCTGAGACAGAGTTTATTATGTCCGGTAATGCACATGTAGAGAAAGTTTTTGAGTGTCTTGAACTGGAGATTGCAGAAGAGGAAGCCAATGCGCTGACTCTTAACGGATGGATTATGAATCAGTTGGGCAAGGTGCCTGAGTTGAACGATACTTTCACCTATGAGAACATTGAATTTACCGTGCTTGAGATGGATGACAAGCGTGTGGAGAAGGTTCGTGTAATAAAAGGAATAAATATTGAGTAATATATCAGCAGAAGTAGGGAGATGTTGTGTGGGCGGCATCTCCTTTTACAATAGTGACAAAATGGGCTCAAAAATATATAATAAATACAGAGAAGGATTTGACGGTTAAGGAGGCTTCTATGGCAGAACAGGCAGCAAGTTTTCAGGATAAGCAGTACATAAAAATGACAGAGACCCCTATACAGAAGCTGGTGGCAACGTTGGCAGTTCCTACAGTTATCAGTATGCTGGTGACAAATATCTATAATCTGGTGGATACCGCATTTGTGGGAACGTTGGGAAACAGTGCCAGCGGAGCGGTGGGGGTAGTGTTTGGATATATGGCTATTTTGCAGGCTATGGGATTTATGTGCGGTCAGGGGGCCGGTAGCATTATGTCCCGCAGCCTGGGTACGAAGGATGTAGACAGAGCAACCAAATATACTTCCACAGGATTTTTTATGGCGATGATTTTAGGAGCCGTTGTGGGGCTGATTAGTCTGCTGACGCTGGATTCCTTGGTGTTTACGTTGGGGAGTACGGAGACGATTGCACCCTATGCAAAAACCTATATTTTTTGGATAATTCTTGCAGCACCTTTCCAGACAGCCAGTCTGACCATGAACAATTTGCTTCGATATGAGGGGCGGGCCAAGCTTGGTATGGTAGGGCTGATGACAGGAGCGATTTTAAATATTGGTGGAGATGCGCTTTTGATATTTGGACTTAAGATGGGGATTACAGGTGCGGCTATTTCTACGGCAGTTTCTCAGTTGATTAGCTTTAGTATTCTGGTAGCTATGTTTATGTCCGGCAAGACCCAGACAAGAATACGTCTGAAGGCGGTGGACTTTCATCTTGAGACGGTGGGAAATATTGTTGCAACCGGATTTCCCAGCATGCTACGCCAGGCATTAAACAGTGTGGCAACTATCTTGTTAAATAGCAGTGCGGCGGTCTATGGAGATGCAGCTGTGGCGGCCATGAGTGTGGTTTCCCGAATCAATTTCTTTGTCATGTCTCTTGCAATCGGTATTGGTCAGGGATTCCAGCCTGTAAGCAGCTTTAATTATGGTGCAGGCAAATTTGAGCGTGTAAAGAAGGCATATTGGTTTACTTTTGGGGTGTCGGAAATCATTTTGGTGGCCGTAGCCATTCCGGTGGTAATTTTTGCAGAGCCTTTGATTCGCATTTTCCGTGATGATGCGCAGGTTGTAGAGTATGCAGTGCGTGCTTTACGTTTACATTGTCTGGCGCTGATTCTGGTACCGATTACCATGGTAACGGAAATGGGATTCCAGAGTACCGGACAACGTATGTGGGCAACGATTTCTTCGGCCCTTCGAAGCGGTATTATATTTATTCCGATGGTATTGATATTGCCGCATATCAGAGGAATGGCAGGAGTGCAGGAGGCGCAACCGTTGTCAACCTGTATAGCATTCTTTATCTGTCTATTCTTGAGCAGACAGTTCCTGAAGCAGGTGGATAAGGCTCAGGTAAGAAGAGCGGAACAGCTGAATCAGAAAAGTATGGCGACCTAGTTCGAGCATAAACAAAAGCCCCGGTCATGAAGACACGGGGCTTTTGCTATGTATAATTGAATTACTCTTGAGGAATATATAGGTAATTAGTTGCCGGTAGGAATATAAGGACGAATTGCGCCGGCTAATTGTGCTACAGGCATACTCTGCATGTAAATCTTACCGGGGCCGGTTACTACCGTGTTAAAGAGGCCTTCACCACCTAACAGTGCGTTTTTGATACCGGGAACAGTCTGTATGTCAATAGAACAGGTCATGGACATGGCAGCCAGATATCCGGTGTCCACAATCATCTGCTGGCCGGGAGCAAGGTCATATTCCTTCACATGACCATCGAACTCCAGAAAAGCAACACCGTTGCCTGTAAGCTTCTGCATAATGAAGCCTTCGCCACCGAAGAGACCACCAGCAATCTTCTTCTGGAAGAAGGTGGAAAGTTCAACTCCGGGAGTGGAAGCCAGGAATGCAGATTTCTGTGCAACTATTTCCTGACCGGGTCCAATTTCAAATGCACGAATGGAACCGGGGAAACTGGAAGCAAATGCAATGTGACCGGGACCGCCCTGTGCGGTATAACGGTTCAAAAACAAGCTTTCTCCAGAGAATGCGCGGCCAAACATTTTGCCAAGTCCACCGCCGGAAGAAGTCTCCATTTTCATGTTAGGAGACATCCAGGACATTGCGCCGCTTTCAGTAACTAAAGTTTCTCCGGGCTCAAGATCACAGATGACTACGGGTAAGGGTGCGCCTTCGATAGAATAATTCATTTAATAAATCCTCCTTTGTTATGTAATATACAATTTTATAATAGTCGAAAAACCGATATTTGTAAAGGTGATAAATGGAGTGTATAATGTTGAATATGATGTAAAAAATTGCACGATAAAATATATACAGATTGGAGAGGAATATGAAAACAGCAAGTGATTTGGAAAGAATGTTAAATGCCATTGATCGAAAAAGCTATCCGGCCTATAAGGATTTGAGAGGACAATATGATTTTGGGGAATATATTTTTAGTATAGATCATGTGCAAGGAGATCCTTTTGCTTCGCCCTCCAGAGTGTCGTTAAGAGTGCTTATGGAGAAAGCAAAGTTTCCGCAGGAATATCTGGCAGAAAAGCATAAACGTGTTACATTGCAAGATCATTTGACCAGACTTTTTGGTGAGGCTGTTCGTAAGGGAAGTTTTCAGGCGAAGGGCTCCGGAAAAAGTGGACTTTTGGCAGTGTCAAAATGCGGGCAAGAAGTATTAGAACGTACAGCATGTTGTATCACAGACAAAGAGATTATCATGCGCTTTGAGATTGGTTTTCCTGCAAATGGGCGGTCTGTGAATGCCAGGGAGTTGAATAAAATATTATTTAAAATTGTACCGGAATGCACAAAAAAGACTTTGTATTATGCAAGCATAGATCAAAAGGCTTTGCGGACAGCTATAGAGTTGTGCGAAGATCAGGAGTATGTTAGAAAGAATTTGTCGGATATGGGATTATGTGTATTTATTGCAGATGGTTCTGTATTGCCAAGACAAAGTGGTGTGTCGCAGAAACCGTTGGAAGGAGCTGTGCCGTTTCAGGCGCCTGAAAGCCTTAAGGTGACTATGAATCTGCCGTGCAGAGGACCTGTAACCGGTATGGGAATCCGTCGAGGAATCACTTTGTTGGTAGGTGGAGGATATCACGGTAAATCCACTGTATTGCAGGCTATTCAGGATGGTGTGTACAATCATATTAGCGGAGATGGCAGAGAGTTGGTGATAACTGATAGAAGTGCAGTGAAATTGCGAGCTGAAGACGGCAGAAGTATCTCGAGTGTAGATATTTCCCCGTTTATCAATCATTTGCCGAATGGTAAAGATACTACGAGATTTACCACAGAGGATGCCAGTGGAAGTACATCTCAGGCGGCAGGTCTGATGGAGGCTATGGAAAGCGGAAGCAGGCTGATTTTGATGGATGAGGATACTTCGGCTACAAATTTTATGATACGTGATCGTCTGATGCAACAGGTGGTGAGCTCGGGAGAGGAGCCTATTACACCATTTATTGAGAGAGTAAATAGTTTGCATAAGGATTTGGGGATTTCTACCATTTTGGTAGCGGGAAGTTGTGGATCGTATTTTCATGTGGCCGATACCATAATTCAGATGAAAGAATATGTTCCGATGGATGTTACCGGGGTTGCAAAATCGGCTGCAGCTGAATATATGGAGTTTGAGACACCACGTAGTAAATTTCCGATATATTTGGTTGATCGGGTGCCTTTGCGTGATAGAAAACTATTACAAGAGGAGCGCATCAAAATTAAGAACTTTGGAATGGACCAGATAGCAATTGCCAAGAATAATATTGAACTTCGCGGTTTAGAACAACTAAAAGATGAGGAGCAGACCAGGGCTTTGGGCTATATAGTAAAAGAATTATTAGTGAGAGTATTTGATGGCAGATGTACCCTCGCGCAGGCGGTAGAACGGATGGATAATCAGATTGAAGAACAGGGATTGGAGAGTTTGTTTGCAAGAGGGGATGTAACAGCTTCTCTTGCTCTTCCCAGAAAGCAGGAAATGCTTGCAGCAATATCGCGCTATCGGGGATTACAGTTCTAAAATAGACAAAAAGAAGGGGCTGTCGCACTAGCTAAAAATTTTTAGCTGGGCGATGGCCCTCTTTTTGTCTTGTTTTAAGGTTTTATTGTATTTTTAGCGGTCTTCTTTCCAAAATGGACGCACTTTTACAGACATCCGAC
>SVFL01000101.1 GCA_015056885.1 Lachnospiraceae bacterium | reverse complement strand
ATTTTTCCCTCCTAAAAATCTTATCATTTCCCTCTGCCCAAGTCAAGTTTTAATCACACCCCATGTAATTACACATTTTCCTCATTTTTTTATTGAACTCTTTCCAAAATGTGTTAGAATAGGAATAGATTTTTTATTTACCGCAAAGGAGAGATGACTATGGAAAAAGAAACAAAATGTATCCACGCCGGCTACACCCCCAAGAACGGTGAGTCCCGCATGATTCCTATTGTACAGAGTACTACATTTAAATATGATTCCAGTGAAGATATGGGCAAGCTGTTTGACTTAGAAGCAAGCGGATATTTCTACACCCGTCTTCAGAATCCTACCAACGATTACGTGGCAGGTAAGATTTGCGCTTTGGAAGGCGGTAGTGCAGCTATGCTGACCTCCTCCGGACAGGCAGCAAACTTCTATTCTATTTTCAATATTTGCAGCTGTGGCGACCATGTAGTAGCAGCTTCCACCATCTATGGCGGTACCTTCAACTTATTCTCTGTAACCATGAAGAGAATGGGTATTGAATTTACCTTTGTAGACCCTGACTGCTCTGCTGAAGAGTTGGATGCTGCATTCAAGCCTAATACCAAAGCAGTATTTGGTGAGACCATCGCTAACCCTGCATTGATTGTATTGGATATTGAAAAGTTTGCAAACGCAGCTCATAAGCATGGTGTACCGCTTATTATCGACAATACCTTTGCAACCCCTATTAACTGTCGTCCTTTCGAGTGGGGCGCTGATATTGTTACCCACTCTACCACCAAGTACCTGGATGGTCACGACGCTACCGTGGGCGGCTGCATCGTTGATTCCGGTAAGTTCGACTGGTTTGCTCATGCCGATAAGTTCCCAGGACTTACCACTCCCGATGATTCATATCACGGAGTTACATATGCAGAAAAGTTTGGTCTGGAAGGTGCTTTCATTACCAAGGCTACCGCTCAGCTTATGAGAGACTTTGGTTCCATTCAGGCTCCCATGAATGCATATTTATTGAATTTAGGACTGGAGTCCTTGCATGTACGTATGCCCCGTCACTGTGAAAATGCACAGAAGGTAGCTGAGTTCTTAGAAGCTCACGAATGCATCGAATGGGTGAATTATCCCGGATTAAAGAGCAACAAATACTACGATTTGGCTCAGAAGTACATGCCTAACGGCACCTGCGGCGTAGTATCCTTCGGCGTAAAAGGCGGACGTGCCGCAGCCGAAAAGTTCATGAGTAAATTGCAGGTTGCTATGATTGCTACCCATGTAGCAGATGCTCGTACCTGTGTACTTCACCCCGCTTCTGCTACTCATCGTCAGATGAATGATGAAGAATTAAAGGCAGCCGGTGTTGGTCCCGATTTGGTACGTTTCTCTGTTGGTATCGAAAATGTAAATGATATTATCGCAGACTTAGCACAGGCTTTGGAAGCTTGCAAGTAATCTTTTAACAATAGCAACTAAAGCACAACTTTTAGACTGATGTCTCCCTTTATGGGACACATCAGTCTTTTTTGTTATTCAAATATTTTTATTTTCAAATATTTTTATTGACATATATTTTGACACATGTTAGTATACATACTATACTGTTTATTTTGTGAACTATTTACATTGTGAAATAGTCTCGGATCATGAACATTTATGAAAGGAGTACCTATGACAAAAATCAATGAAGATTTACTGGATGCCTGGCTGCGTTTATCCATAGCAGTGAATAACCCTCGTTTGGTTACTGAAATTACGTATAACGAATCCCTGATTTGTAATATTTTATACAAACATGCACATAGTGAAAAAGCCACACCGCTCACGGCTACGGACCTGTGTAAGATGACCAATATGCTGAAATCCCAGATGAATCGTACTTTGAATCAATTAGAGGAAAAGAACTTAATCAGCAGAGAACGTTCCACCACAGATAAGCGGCAGGTATATGTGACCATGAATCTGCAGCAATGTCATATATACGAAACCCAGCACAAGCAAATCCTGAGTATTTTAGACGCAGTAATCAGTAAACTTGGCTATGAACGTTCCCGGGATGCTATCAGAATCTTAAATGCAATTTCCGAAGTGGCTGAACAGCTTAATCTTGGCAAATAATATTATTCAACACGGAAAGGACTCAAATTATGATAAGAATATTAGTAGATTCCTCTACTGACTTTACCATGGCGGAGGTAAAAGAAAAAAATTTATACCATGTACCATTGACTATCAGCTTAAATGGGAAAGATTATTTATCCGGTGAGGATTTGACCTCTGACCAATTCTATGAATTATTGACCACCGGCGAGGATTTCCCTAAGACCTCACAGCCTTCTCCTCAAGCCTTTGCAGAGATTTTTGAAAAGGCAAAGGAAAACGGTGAAGAAATCATCTGTGTATTGCTCTCCTCTGCTTTAAGCGGCACCTGTCAGAGCGCTCATTTGGCAAAGGACATGGTGGACTATGATGGTATTTATATCGTGGACTCCCTGACAGCTACCATTATGACCCGTGTAATTGTAGATTACGGTCTGCAACTGATTGCACAGGACAAATCTGCCCCGGAGGTTGTGGCTGCTTTGGAAAGCATCAAGGGCAAGGTAAAGGTAGCTGCCGGGCTTGACACTCTGGAATATTTATACCGCGGCGGACGCTTAAATAAGGCTGCTGCTACCATTGGTGAACTGGCCAACTTAAAGCCCGTCATCTCCGTCACTGAGGAAGGCACAGTTAGCGTCATCGGCAAATGTATCGGCAAAAACAAATCCTTGCAGTTTATCCTAAAAACATTAAACAGCAAGGATTTAAATCCTGCATTTCCTCTTTATACCGTATATGCCTGCGGTTCTGAAAACACCGAAAAGCTGGAAGAAAAACTGGCGGCCGAAGGCTATACCGCAGATGCCCGCTTGCAGTTAGGCTCTACCATTGGTGCCCATGTAGGCCCCGGTGCTTTCGGTATCATCTATGTAGAAAAGTAGTGAATAACTTGTAGGAGAATCCTTATGAAAATATTAGAACGTTGTTATTGCAGAGTATTTCAGTTTTGTTTCCGTGCCGCGCTTCCGCTTCTTCCCTACCGGGAGCCGGCCATATTACATTCCATGGAACAGGCGGCAGAGACTTTAGTTGAAAAAAACAAAAAATCTGTCTTAATTGTTACGGATAAGGGTATCTTAGGTGCCGGCCTTGTGGCACCATTATTGACAGCATTGTCCAACAAGCAGATTGAGTATACCATTTACGCAGACACTGTTCCCAACCCTACCATTACCAATGTGGAGGACGCAAAAGCATTATACTTAGAGCGGAAATGTCAGGCCATTATCGGCTTTGGAGGCGGTTCTTCCATGGACTGCGCCAAAATCTGTGCAGCTCGCATTGCCAAGCCCCACCAGCCCATCCGCAAAATGCGTGGCATTCTGAAAATACACAAAAAACTGCCTCTCCTGATTGCCGTGCCTACTACTGCCGGTACCGGTAGTGAAACAACGGTTACTGCAGTCATCACAGACGCTGACACACACTATAAGTATCCGATTAATGATTTCTGTCTGATACCGGATTACACCGTACTGGATGCACAGGTTACCTTAGGTTTACCGGCTCACCTGACTGCCACTACCGGCATGGATGCTTTAACCCATGCTGTAGAAGCATATATTGGCGATACTACCACCCGTTATACACGTAAAATGGCAGAGGAAGCTGTATCTCTGGTTGCCGCATATCTGAAGCGTGCCTATGACAATGGTTCTGACAAAGAAGCCCGTGAAAAAATGCTTCGTGCCTCCTTCTGCGCCGGAGTTGCTTTCACCCGTTCCTATGTGGGTTATGTGCACGGTATTGCACATTCTTTGGGCGGTCAATACGGAACCCCTCATGGTCTGGCCAACGCAGTGGTCCTTCCTCATATGCTGGCTCATTATGGCCAATGCTGTAACAAACGCTTAGGACAACTGGCTATCAGAACCGGTATTGCCGACACTCAGGATTCTGATACCATTGCTGCTCTTAAGTTCATCTCCTGGATTAAGGAAATGAACCGTTCCATGAATATTCCCAGATTTATCGAGGGAATCCGCGATGAGGATATTGCCACCATGGCGAAGCATGCGGCAGTTGAATCCAATCCTTTGTATCCGGTGCCCAAGCTGATGAATGCGAAAGAACTGGAAAATATGTACTATATTGTAGGTGGTAAACATCTGAAACTAATGGATTCTCACCTGCAAAGAGAGGTATCTGAGAATGGAAATAGAAAAATCAGTTAATGCACAAAAGGCATATTTTGCCACCTGTGCAACATTACCCATTTCCTATCGTCTGGAAATGTTAAAATCGCTGAAAACAGCCATTAAAGCTCATGAACCCGATATTATTCAGGCCTTAAAGTCCGATCTGGGCAAATCCGAGCACGAAGGCTTTATGTGCGAAATCGGCATGACCTTAAATGAGCTCAGTCATTTTATCAAACATTTACGTAGCTGGAATCGCCCCAAGCGTCATCCTATTGCCTTGGTGAACTTTCCCTCAAAAGGATACAGCGTGTATGACCCCTATGGTTGTGTCTTGATTATGTCCCCATGGAACTATCCTTTTTTACTATGTATGCAGCCACTGGTAGGTGCTCTTGCAGCCGGTAACTGCTGTATTATAAAGCCTTCCGCTTACTCTCCTGCCACTTCGGCCGTGATTAAGCAGATTATTGAAGAAGTTTTCCCTTCCGAATATGTGATGGTGGTAGAAGGCGGTCGTCAAGAAAATCAGGCATTATTAGAGCAACGCTTTGACTATATCTTCTTTACCGGTGGTGTCACCGTGGGCAAACAAGTGATGGAAAAGGCAGCCCGTCACTTAACCCCTGTCACACTGGAGCTGGGTGGCAAAAGTCCCTGTATCATCACCGATAGTTGTGATTTGAAGGTAGCCGCAACCAGACTGGTATTCGGAAAATACCTGAATTGCGGTCAAACCTGCGTGGCACCGGACTACTGTTTAGTCGACGCCAAGATAAAAGAACCTTTTCTGAAACTGGTCAAAGAGCAGGTCGTAAAAATGTATGGGGCAAATCCCTTGGAGAATCCCGACTATGGAAAAATCATCAATGCCAAGCATTTTGAACGTATCTTGGGCTTAATAGACCCGCAAAAGATTATCCTGGGCGGTACATCCAATCCGGAGACGTTACAAATTGCTCCTACGATTCTTGACAATGTCACATCCCGGGATGCTGTAATGCAAGAGGAAATCTTTGGTCCCATCCTGCCTGTTATTACTTATGAAACCATGGAAGAAGCCGAAGCCTTCATCAAACAATATGAAAAACCCCTGGCATTGTATTTATTCACAAAAGACAGCCGCTTGGAAAAGAAGTTCATGAATCACGTATCTTTTGGTGGTGGTTGTGTGAATGATACCATTGTACATCTGAGCGAGTCCTCCATGGGCTTTGGCGGTGTGGGCCACAGCGGTATGGGCACCTATCATGGCAAGAAAAGCTTTGAGACCTTTACCCATAAAAAATATATTCTCAAAAAATATAACTGGTTAGATCTCCCCATGCGGTATCAACCATATAAGAAACTGTATTTGAAGTTGATTCGATTCTTCTTACATTAAGACATAATAATAGGGCGTCAATTGACGCCCTATATTAGTTATTTAATTAATTCTTCAAACTTCTCTAAGGGTAAAGGCCTGGAGAAATAGTAGCCCTGGATTTCATCACATTCCAAATCCTGCAAGAACTCCACCTGATTCTTGTATTCTACACCTTCTGCAGTGATACGCATTCCCAAGCTCTTTGCCAGCTTAATGGTATAACCCAAAAGCTTTTCACCATTACTGTCACCAATAAAATCAACCAATCCCTTGTCCAGCTTTAAGGTATCAAAATGCATCATGTTCAAGGTAGACAAAGCGGAATAACCGTTACCAAAATCGTCCAAATGGATGGGGAATCCTATTTCTTGGAAACGCTCAACCAGTTTTCTGATTTGGGAATTATCCACCGTAGCACTTTCTGTAATCTCTAACGGCACCAAACCCGGCTCAATATCGCATTCTCTCAATATATTCTTATAACGATCTATAATATCATCATAATACAGGCTGGCGCGTGAAATATTAACGGAAATAGGGAAACTATGCTTTCCTTCCTTTTCCCACTTCTTCTGTTGCATACAAACAGTCTTGAACACATGCTCATCCAATGTAGCAATCAAACCGTTTCGTTCAAACAGAGGAATAAAGTCTAATGGCTGACGCATGGT
>SVFL01000100.1 GCA_015056885.1 Lachnospiraceae bacterium | reverse complement strand
ACTGAGTTTGCTATACATACAGCAAATATTAGAAGGAAAATTTATTATGGACAATTGAAAAATCACGAGGCTACTACCAGCATTAGCGAAGTAATGAGAAATACTGGAGTACCGTCCAGCAGCAGTATAGCAAACGAATACCGGAGAAGGTAAAGGAGGTTCCCTTTCAGCAAGTAGAATAGCTTCTTTAGGGGCTTGAGACCGAGCAGAAAAAAGGCACTCCATGAAGTAAGTAAGGGCAAACCTGAAAAACAGCTGCTATTAATTTGCGCGAAACTGCCGATAGAGCGCCCGAAAAACGTGATAAATTCGGCGTTTTTCGAGTGCGCTTATCTGCGGATAAGAAGGTAAAATGCCTTAGAAAATGGTATAATTAGGACAGCCCAAAACAAAGGAAATATATCAATGACAGTGCATGAAGAACTGCTGAAACAGTACGAAAGAAGCTGATCGGTTCCTCGACGGAATATACAAAGCAGGTAGAAGGTCGGCTTCTCTTTCCATCCTTGCTACATCATAAAACTTATCAGATAACTGGCTGAAGGACAGAAATAGATCACTGTCAGACCTCATACCCGTGTATCAAGGCAGTCCGGTGCACGAGAAGATATGTTGGAGGGCTGTCTAACGAGATTGAGGAATACGTGATTCCTACTGATGAAACCTATAGTGTATGCGGTGGTGATTTTAAAATCATTAACATGAGAATTGTCTGGTCCGAAATAGAATTCGACCGGCAAATCCGGTACCGCGCTCAGAATGGATCCTGCCCGCGGGATGACGGTCGTAGTCGGCGTGTAGCGTATGCCTTCCCGAAGTGCTGAGCTTGTGAGAACGCTGATAATTGTAATATCATGGAGGAAAATGCCGTGTTTACTCTGCCCAAATATACTGTCGCTGCGCGATAGTCTTGGCAGGCCATCGCGCAGCGATTTAGTACAATTCAAGTTTGTCCAACTCTAATAAATCAAGTAACTAGATAAAAAATAGGGACAGGATTATCACGATAACAGCTCTCCTGTTTCTTGTCAAAATCCGAATCCGCGGATTGCCAAAGATTCTTTTCACTTACTGATATCATAATAATCCTTATTTCAGCAATTTCAACATTTCCTCAAAGTTCTTCACTCGCCAGTCACAGGGCGGATACTGTGGTACGGCAGGAGTTAAGAGATGACAAGTCCGGCATCCTGCATTATATCCGGATTCCAGATCACAGTAACGATCCCCAATCATCACCGTATTTTCCGATGTCCCGCCATATTTTTTCATAAGATAATTAATTGTATCCGGTGCCGGCTTGACCATAAAATTCGGATCTTCTGCTGTAACGATTTCCCGGAATTCACCTAGAATCCCTGCTTTCTCCAAAAGAGGATAAATGGAGTTTCCTCGATTGGTAAAGACATAATTGGCGGCACCGATCTCCTGTATCCGCCTCAATACTTCCTTCAGCCCAGTAAAGGCCCGTACTGGCGCTTCTGCTTCCCCCGCGTAATATGCATAATAACGTTCCCTAAGATCCGGTATCTGATATTTATCACTGTAATGTCCGATTGCAAACGGAATCGTCACCATCATTTTTTCCAGTATCTCCATCTGGGCAACCTCATATCCACAGTCCTTCAGTGCATTCTTCAGGCACATCGTGATAAACGGATAAGTATCCAGAAGAGTTCCATCAAAATCCCAAATAAAAAGCTTTCTATCTTTCATTTTCACAGTTCTCCTACCTTTTTCATTATACATTATCATAGAGTTGTAAATTAAATACCAATACGACGATACAATAACTTTAATATCCTCCACTCTTTTACAGTAACATATGTTCAATTATAGTTTGAACCCACTGATTTTACTGGGCTTCAGGCATTTTTTTTGGGGGGCTATAAGCCGGAGAGTCTCGGTCTTTCTCTATGTAGCACCATAGTAATTACCACAGTCTTGATCTCACGCCTTTTGGCTCGATTGAATCATCCACTTTGACTTGTTCATGAGCGACGACCCTTACAACAGTTGCGGGCATTTTTTACTTATTTTCCTGCAAAAGTTAGATTTCATTACATTGAGTGTACAGTATTTCAAATCAAAAAAATCAGCTGTTTTGCAAAAAACGAGGTGATTTTATAAACCAACTCTGTAGGTATATTAAAAAGTATATTAAAAAGAATAAGGCGTCGTTTAAGCGGCCCCTTATTCTCTTGTGTAGAATATAGCTTTTTTACTCTACTTAATGTTGATTTGGTGTGACAATTAATCGTTAAAATAGTAAATGATATATCATTATATTGGGTACTTAAATATTATCAAATGCATCAGCCTTTACCGTAAGAACAATCTTGCCTGCGCTCTTACCTGACTGCATGAGGTCCTGCGCTTCTTCTGCCTGCTCAATCGGATAGACCTTAAAAATCGTCGGACGCACTTCACCACTTTCAACCTTTGGCCAAATCCAATCTACCATATCAGAGAGTAGTTTCTTTTTCTGTGCGGGCGTACGACTACGCAGATTTGTACCAATGATACGAGTACGGCGCACATACATATTTCGTAAATCTACTATAGTCGGATCGCCTGCTAAAGTTGCAATCATAATCCAACGTCCATCGTAATTCATATATGGCATGCATTTTCCCACAGTATCTCCACCAAGACAGTCTACCGTAATATCTACCGGACGCCCTCCCTCCATTTCACGTTTCATCACATCCACTAAAACCTCTCTGGAAGAATTCACCACAATGTCTGCTTTCAAATGTTCAATTGCCTTTTCTTGTTCATCATTTAGCACAGTGGTAATTACTCTCGCGCCAAAGGCTTTTGCCATCGGAATAAGTACACTTGCTAGCCCGCTCGCACCTGCCTGCACAAGCAATGTGTCACCAGCTTTCAGACCACCTTCCATAAACAGGAACAAATAAGCTGCCCCATATGCTTCCGGCAATGCTGCTGCTTCGCCCATGGATAAGCCATTCGGAATCGGCATTAGCATTCCTTCCGGTACCGCGACGTATTCTGCATAACCACCGCTTCCTAACAGCGCACATACCTTATCGCCCACATGCCATTTACCTTCTTCCTCAACCTGTTTCCCAACTGCCGTGATTACACCGGCAGCTTCCAGTCCAAACCAGTCCGGCCATCCTGGTGGCGGTGGATACTGACCTGCTCTCTGAAGTAAATCTGCACGGTTTAATGCTGCTGCGTGCACCTCCAGCAAAACCTCATCTTCTTTAATCTGTGGATTTGGTACTTCTGTCCAATGCAGATGGCCATCATCACCATTTAATACTGCATGCATATAATTTCCTCCCTTTATTTTTTATTGATTCTTAAAATCTCTAAACCAAATTTTATGCAACTATCAAGATCTCAGTTTTATAAAGCTTCCCTCTTAACAACTCCTTAAAAAATACGATGTTTCTCGCCTTTGACTAGTAAGGCAATTTGCTACAATGTAACCGAAGTAGCCTTTTGATTGGGAGCGATTTATTGCACCTTATAAATTCAGTGGATACTTCGCCCGTCAGGAACGTATCAGGAATCTTGATGTAAACATTATCCGTATCCTGCTATTTATTCTTGATTAATTTGGAATATCATGAAAGAATTTTGAGTTCTTGTCTGCCACTATATTCAATTATACAATATTCATACTCTCAATTAAATATGTTATTCTACACCAATTGAGGTAAGATTCAAAACTACTCTTTTGCAGTAACATACCATTGATTGGATATTCCTGTACCTCGAAATAACAAATCCAGAAAGTCGGAAATCAGAGTCTCTGCACTCAGAAATCGCCTTATTGATGCTTGATTAAGTATCCATTTCTATGGGAATATTTGTCAAGGCCGTGCCGCATCAGCGGTGCGTAACGGCCTTTATAAATATTCTCATAGAAATTTAATTCGGCACACACTAATAAGCATATTAAAAGTAATTTCAACTTCATCGGATAGGTGATGGAATCCCATCCAGAATATTCAATCGATTTTGTGGCGCCTTGAGAAACAACACCATATCTTATAAACAATTGTTCCTTTTACTGTATCACTTAGCTACAGATCTTTTAATAATGTTAAATATAATCAAAAATATTTCCTACCACTCGTTTCCACTTACACAACTCTCCCCGACATAGCTGGGGGATTAGACTTTTCATTTACAAGCCGCGTTGTTATAGTTGCACAGCAGTTA
This sequence comes from Lachnospiraceae bacterium, assembly GCA_015056885.1. Classification (GTDB taxonomy): domain Bacteria; phylum Bacillota; class Clostridia; order Lachnospirales; family Lachnospiraceae; genus Acetatifactor. Next base: position 2,151 of record SVFL01000100.1, on the reverse strand, counting down.
CATCAATACGCACCTAGACAGTTAGTACTACTACAATATATTTATGGTTAATACCCCTTACAGCCAGTAAGGAATTACCCATCTTGTTGCTTAAGCTGTTAGAATAAGTGTAGCAATAGATCTGGCCCCCTCCTTTCAGGACTCAACGTCCGTTAAAAAGTCAGCCAACCAGCCCCTTATTCGCAGCATTCGTTTTACGCAGGTTGAACCCTTTGGCGTTCGTGTGATATACCCAGTAGATTGAATAGGCAATGGGAAAACTGGTATTGATCATTGCTAATACATTTCAAAGGAGTATCTATTATGAACGCAGTTGGTATTGATGTTTCCAAAGGTAAAAGTACTGTCACCATCCGTAGACCCGGCGATATCGTCTTAATGCCTCCCTGTGACATTCCACACACCCAATCCGCAATCAATGATCTGATTACCATCATCCAAAGCCTTGATGGCGAAACAAAGGTCTGCATGGAACATACCGGCAGATACTATGAACCGGTTGCTACCTGGCTCTCCGATGCTGATATTTTTGTCAGTGCCGTTAATCCTACTCTCATCAGGAACTTCGGCGACGATTCTCTACGTACCCCCAAGACTGACAAGGCTGATTCCAAAAAAATTGCTCGTTATACCCTTGACCGTTGGGCAAAATTGAAGCAATATGGAAATATGGACAAAACACGCAATCAACTCAAAACCATGAACCGGCAGTTCGCCTTCTACATGGATCAGAAAACCGCCATGAAGAATAACCTTATTGCCCTTATTGACCAGACTTATCCTGGTTCAAATGCCTTTTTTGACAGCCCAGCTCGCAGTGATGGCAGCCAGAAATGGGTGGATTTTGTACATACTTATTGGCATGTGGACTGTGTTCGCAGTAAATCTCTCAAAGCCTTTACAGAGCATTATCAGAACTGGTGCAAACGCAAGGGGTACAATTTCAGTTCCGACAAAGCGGAGAAAATTTATCACCTCTCCTCTGATCTGATTGCTGTATTCCCCAAAGACGACAACACTAAAATGCTGATACAACAGGCTGTCGCCATGTTAAATACTGCTTCTGCAACAGTGGAATCCCTTCGCCTGAAAATGAATGAAACCGCTGCCACATTGCCAGAGTATCCTGTTGTTATGGCAATGAACGGTGTTGGCCCAACCCTTGGACCTCAGCTCATAGCAGAGATTGGGGATGTGACCCGTTTCACACATCGCGAGGCACTTACTGCATTTGCCGGTGTTGACCCCGGCAAGAACGATTCGGGACAATACATCCAGAAAAGTGTGCGTACATCCAAGAAAGGTTCGCCATATTTGCGGAAGACTCTCTTTCAGATCATGGACAGTCTTATAAAACGTTCCCCTGTTGATGATGCTGTGTATGCTTTTATGGCTAAAAAGCGAGCAGAGGGAAAATCTTATTATGTGTATATGACTGCCGGGGCAAACAAATTTCTTCGCATTTATTACGGGCGAGTAAGAGAATATCTTGCCACTTTGCCCGAAAACGAAGATGCTTAATTCATCTTCCATTTCCATATCAGACCAGCGCCCTGCGGTGGTCTTGTTTTGGTACCTTCAATTCAACCTGTATAAATTTTTCAAAGTTCTTCATTTTCTGCTTGACTTTTTATTTGCAGACTTTATAAAATTCTTTTAATGCAGGATATAACATACGGTACTTCCGATACTGTTTTTCGTATAAGTCGACCACTGTTTTATCCGGATGTATCACTTCTTTTATATGGATGAATGCGTCAGCACACTCCGCAACATCTGCGTATCTTCCATTTCCTACCATAGCTAACATTGCTCCGCCAAATCCCGGACCTTCTTCTGCCATTGGAATTGCAATATCTATATTTAATACATTGGCAAGGATTTTTCTCCATAAAGGAGATTTTGCACCTCCACCGCAAAGGGTACTCATCTTTAATTCAATCCCCTGTGACTTTGCCACTTCAAAATTATCACGCACTGCAAATGCAACGCCTTCAAGAACAGCCTGAATCATATCCTTGCGTTTTGTATCCAAATACATTCCGATAAATGCACCTCTTGCATCCGTATCATTGATCGGACTTCTTTCCCCCATTAAATACGGAAGGAATAACACTTCATTATTTCCAAGATCTGCATCAGTAATTTCAG
>SVFL01000099.1 GCA_015056885.1 Lachnospiraceae bacterium | reverse complement strand
CAATTCCAATATCTGTGCACTGCATTTTCAAATCCCCTTTCTCTCTTCTTCTATAAAAATTCCGCTTTTTTGCGGTTCCTACGTCTTTTTCAGATTGCCAAGCTTGTCTGTTTCGACACCTTGGGCATCATCTCCTAGTTTACAAGTAGAGAGAGAAAATTTCAAGCATTTATGCACGTATTAATAAAAATTTAAGGGACACAAATAAGGAGGTAGAAGATATCCTATCTCGTAACTTGCGTCCCTGCTAAATACTATATCGACAAATATTGTCTAGGCTTTAGCCTTTTCCAACATTTTCTTTACATAGATACCTGTGTAGGAGCCCTTTTTCTTCGCAATGTCCTCCGGTGTACCCATTGCTATCACGGTTCCGCCCTTATCACCGCCTTCCGGACCGATATCAATAATATAGTCCGCCGTCTTAATCACATCCAAGTTGTGTTCGATGATAACAACAGTATTACCGCCCTCTACCAGTTTTTGTAAAATCTCCGTCAGCTTACGCACATCCTCGAAATGAAGACCTGTGGTAGGCTCGTCCAAAATATAAATGGTCTTACCCGTACTGCGACGGGATAATTCCGTTGCAAGCTTAATACGCTGCGCCTCACCGCCGGATAGCTGCGTTGATGGCTGACCAAGCTTAATGTAAGAGAGGCCTACATCATTTAACGTCTCAATTTTCCTGTGGATAGATGGTACATTTTCAAAGAAGGTCAATGCTTCCTCCACCGTCATATCCAACACATCAAAGATGCTCTTTCCTTTATACTTAACGTCCAATGTCTCTCTGTTGTAACGCTTTCCGCCGCACACTTCACAAGGCACATAAACATCCGGCAAAAAGTGCATTTCAATCTTGATGATACCGTCGCCGCTACATGCCTCACAACGGCCGCCCTTTACGTTAAAACTAAAGCGTCCCTTGTTATAACCCTTTGCCTTGGCATCAGCGGTAGATGCAAACAAATCTCTGATCATATCAAACACGCCGGTATAGGTTGCCGGATTGGATCTTGGTGTTCTTCCGATTGGAGACTGGTCAATATCAATTACCTTGTCCAGCTGTTCCATACCTTCGATTCCCTTATGCTTGCCCGGCACACATCTTGCGCGATTCAAGTCTCTCGCCAATCGCTTGTATAAAATCTCATTTACAAGGGATGATTTTCCGGAACCGGACACACCGGTTACACAGGTCATCACACCAAGCGGGAATTCTACGTCAATATTTTTAAGATTATTCTCTCTTGCTCCAAGTACTTTCAGCTTACCGGTTGGCTTTCTGCGCATCTTGGGAACAGGAATAGAGTATTCACCACTTAAGTATTTTCCCGTGATTGAGTCCGGATTATTCATGATATCCTGTGCTGTTCCCACGGCCACTACTTCTCCGCCGTGAGAGCCGGCGAGAGGTCCGATATCCACAATATAATCCGCTGCCAGCATGGTATCCTCATCATGTTCCACCACGATAAGAGTATTACCTAAATCGCGTAAATGCTTGAGCGTTGCAAGCAGCTTATCATTATCACGCTGATGAAGTCCGATGGAGGGCTCATCCAAAATGTAACACACGCCCACAAGGCCGGAGCCAATCTGGGTAGCAAGGCGGATTCTCTGTGCCTCACCGCCGGATAAGGTACCGGTGGCTCTGGATAAGGATAAATATTCCAATCCTACATCCATAAGGAAACCAACACGGGCACGAATCTCCTTAAGAACCTGTTTACCAATCAACTCCTGCTGAGGTGTCAGCTTCATTTCCTGCAAAAACTCATGCAATCCGCCAATGGATACCGAAGTGATTTCATGGATATTTTTATCACACACGGTTACTGCCAAGGCTTCGCGTTTCAAACGCATTCCCTTACACTCGTCACAGGCGCTGATTCGCATAAAGCTTTCATATTCTGAACGCATCAGTTCTGATGAAGTCTCGCGATACTTTCTCTGTACGTTTTTTACAATTCCTTCAAAGACAATGGGATATACTCCCTTGCCCCTTTGCCCTTCGTAATAAACATCTACCGAACGGTCGGTTCCGTAGATGAGCATGTCCTGAATCTTCTGCGGATACTTCTCAAAAGGCGTCTCCAAATCAAAGCCAAACTCTTTGCAGAGAGCCTGCAAAATGGCATTGGTAAAGCTACCCTTATCTGCACAGGACTGCCAGCCCATTACCTGAATAGCCCCCTGCTTGACACTAAGGCTCCGATCCGGAATCATAAGCTCCGGATCAAACTCCATCTTATAACCAAGGCCAAAACATACCGGGCAGGCACCAAATGGATTGTTGAAGGAAAAGCTACGAGGCTCAATCTCCGAAATACTCACGCCACAGTCCGGGCAGGAAAAGCTGTCCGAAAAGGTTAATGGCTCCCCACCAATCACGTCCACTACAAGCAGACCCTCTGCCAGCTGCATAACATTCTCAATCGAATCTGTAAGTCTTCTCTGAATACCATCCTTAACCACCAAACGGTCTACTACAATTTCAATATTATGCTTGATATTTTTATCCAGGGTAATATCCTCTGAAAGCTCATACATATTGCCGTCTACACGGATACGCACATAACCGCTTCGTTTCGCACGGTCAAATACTTTTTCATGCATACCCTTACGTCCGCGAACCACCGGAGCGAGAAGCTGAATCTTCGCACCCTCTCCCAACTCCATAATCTTGTCCACCATCTGGTCCACAGTCTGTTTTGCAATCTCTCTGCCACATTCCGGACAATGAGGAATACCGATTCTGGCATAGAGAAGTCGGAAATAGTCATATATTTCCGTTACCGTACCTACCGTAGAACGAGGGTTACGGTTTGTTGACTTTTGGTCAATAGAAATCGCCGGTGATAATCCTTCAATCCGCTCTACATTAGGCTTCTCCATCTGGCCAAGGAACATTCTGGCGTAGCTGGAAAGCGACTCCATGTAACGGCGCTGTCCCTCTGCATATATGGTATCAAATGCAAGGGATGACTTTCCGGAACCTGACATTCCTGTCAGTACCACAAACTCGTTACGGGGAATATCTACACTGATATCCTTAAGGTTGTGCTCGTTTGCTCCTCTGATTTTTATATATTCCTTTTTAGGAAGCATTTTAACTGTTTCTGACATAGTTTCACTGTCGGCAGAAATTTTTCTACCGTTTTATTCCTTTCTCGCACTAATCCTGCAGCGCCAATAAATTTTGTTTCAGCTCCAGCATCTTGTCACGCAGCTCTGCTGCCGCCTCGAAGTTTAGGTCTGCTGCCGCCTTCTGCATCTGCTTCTGCACCTGAGCAATGAGCTTCTCCAATTCCTTCTTGCTCATTGACTCCGGATCCTTCTCGAAGCGCATCTCTTCCTGTGCAATTTCTTTCGAAATACTGATAAGGTCACGCACCGCCTTCTTAATGGTCTGCGGTGTTATTCCGTTTTCTTCATTGTATTTCATCTGTATCTGTCTACGACGGTTGGTCTCTTCGATTGCATTCTTCATAGAGTCCGTCATCACATCTGCGTACATAATTACGTGACCGTCACTGTTACGGGCGGCACGTCCGATGGTCTGAATCAAGGATGTCTCACTTCTAAGGAAGCCTTCCTTATCTGCATCCAAAATGGCTACCAAAGTAATCTCCGGAATATCCAAGCCTTCTCGAAGTAGGTTGATACCAACCAGCACGTCAAAGACATCTAATCGCATATCGCGGATAATCTGCGCTCGCTCTAATGTATCAATGTCCGAATGCATATAACGCACCCGGATGCCCACTTCCTTCATGTAATCCGTGAGGTCCTCTGCCATCCGCTTGGTTAATGTTGTAATTAAGACCTTATTCTTTTTCTCAATCTCCTTCTTGCATTCGGCAATCAGGTCATCAATCTGCCCTTCCACCGGTCGCACATCCACCTCCGGATCCAAAAGTCCGGTAGGTCTGATTACCTGTTCTGTACGAAGAAGTTCATGTTCTTCCTCATACTTTGACGGTGTCGCCGATACGAATAACAACTGGTCAATATGCTCTTCAAACTCGTTAAAGCTAAGAGGTCTGTTATCCAGTGCTGACGGCAAACGGAAGCCGTAATCCACCAGCGTGGTCTTTCGGGAACGGTCTCCGGCATACATGGCACCAATCTGCGGCACAGTTATATGCGACTCATCAATGATGATGAGGAAATCATTTCCAAAGAATTCCATCAACGTCATAGGCGGAGTCCCGGGGGCCGCGCCCACCAAATGTCTGGAGTAATTCTCTATACCGGAACAAAAACCGGTTTCTCTAAGCATCTCGATATCGAAGTTGGTACGCTCTGCGATACGCTGCGCCTCAATCAGCTTATCTTCGCCCTTGAAGAAACGCACTCGCTCCTGCATCTCCGCCTCGATATTGTCGCATGCTATTTTTATTTTTTCAGGATTCACTACGTAGTGAGATGCCGGGAAAATAGCTACATGATTTAAGGAGGCATGTACCTTGCCGGTAAGCGGCTCAACTTCGGTAATTCGGTCAATCTCATCTCCAAAGAATTCTACGCGGATAAGGTAGTCGCCACCCTGGGCCGGATATATCTCAATGGTATCTCCGCGCACACGGAAAGTAGAACGCTGGATGTCCAAATCATTACGGGTATACTGAATGTCAATCAGTTCTCTTAACACCTGGTCTCTGTCCTTAACCTGTCCGGGTCTTAAGGAAACAATCATGTCCTGGTATTCATCCGGACTACCCAGTCCATAAATGCAGGACACGGATGCAATAACGATAACATCCTTTCGCTCAGAAAGAGATGCGGTTGCAGATAATCTGAGCTTATCAATCTCGTCGTTAATGGACGAGTCCTTTGCAATATAAGTATCCGAAGACGGCACGTATGCCTCCGGCTGATAGTAATCGTAGTAGGACACAAAATACTCCACTGCGTTCTCAGGGAAGAACTCCTTGAATTCACCGTAAAGCTGTCCTGCTAAGGTCTTATTATGAGCAATAATTAATGTAGGCTTATTCAGCGCCGCAATCACATTGGCCATGGTAAATGTTTTACCGGAACCGGTAACGCCTAGCAGTGTCTGGAACTGATTTCCTTCCTTGAAGCCTTCTACCAAATCTTTAATGGCCTGGGGCTGGTCACCGGTGGGGGAATACTCAGAATGCAATATAAATTTGTCCATGATTTCCTCCCTTACTTTACTAAGTCTTACCTACTTAATGCTACTCGCACATTCTCCGGTAGGTATTCGCTTATCTAAATACTTCACCATTTACCTACCCACAATCCCTCTGCTTCTTGCAGTAGGTAAACGCATTACTTTTAATCTTATGTTTACCTACTTACACACAAATTATCACGTACAGTAGGTATCTTTCATGATTATAGCAAACTATACGCAAAAAGTACAGAACAAAAGTTCGATTTTCTCTATGTAAAATAATCGAGGCATAGGATACTCGAAAATGAACTTTCTCGGTATCCTACACCTCATTTCATTCATATAGGCCTAAATGTGTACTTTTTCAACTGAAAAGTATGGATTTTTGTATCCTGTAGCAATATTTTGCCCTATAGATACAATCCGACAACAACATTACTCCTCTTCCCGGATAATCTCCGGAACGATGATATCGCCCCTGAAGTAATTGATATATTCCCTGCCGTTTTTCCCGCATTGATAAAGTACACAAGGTAAATCTCTGGAAACATAACCGTATTCTTTCATTGGAAGAAGTTCTTTTTCCGATGCATAGCCGGTCATAATCTCAGCACCAGATTTCGATGACGCTACTCGGGAATCGGCATCCTTATCTACAACCTCAATTATAAAATCCTGCACACGAAGCATTTCTCCCAAAATCACCAAAAGCACATAAAGCGCAAACCAAAGGGGTTCCGCAATTTCTTCCTTAATGGAACCATGTCCTCTTGTCTGGTTACGAACTACACGAAGAAGCATGCAAAGTCCGGCAAAGGAAAGCTTATCTCCCTCTGTCCGAATGGGGAAATATTCCATTAGAATCGCCAGCGCATTGTGCAAGGTTACCGTCACATCCACAGAGGTTGTTATGTAAGGATAGATGGCATCCTGCGGCGTGGCAAGCTCTAAAATCTTGTCTCCCATAAACTGAAGATTATCATCCACTAATGTTTCATCAAATCCCCTTCCGCTTTTCACCGCCATGTGATACAGAACGAATCGTAGTAAAAGCTCCGCATAATCGAATCCTGCCAATATGGACGGAATTCTTTCATTTTCACGGAAGACATTTTGAAAAAATCCGCACAAATAATAATTTTTCGGAACAAAGCAGTACATCTCATCCTGATGAGGAATCGTCAAATAAATGTGACTGCTGTATTTGTTATAATTACGATAAAATACATTTTTATCAAGC